>JBGPBW010000144.1:0-12428 GCA_041481385.1 Puia sp. | reverse complement strand
GACCGGAGTTTTGCTGAACCGCTGGAAAAATACATGGACTAAACTTCCCATACTTCCAAGCGGAACTACTAGTTTTACCCTTCAACGCGTAAATGCTCATGAATAATCAGCAGAAGAAAAGGATTGCCATATTTGGTTCAACCGGATCGGTGGGAACCCAGGCGCTGGAAGTGATTGCAGCCAACCCGGAATTATTTTCAGCCGAAATTCTGACCGCCCGGCACAATGATGATCTGCTGATCAAACAAGCCCTGCGTTTTATTCCCGACATCGTAGTAATTGGCGATGATACCAAATACCAAAAAGTCAAAGATGCGCTGGCCACTCAGCCCATCAAAGTATTTGCAGGCGAAAAAGCCCTGATGGAAGTAGCGGCCATGGATAATTATGATGTGATGATGGCGGCGATCGTTGGATTCGCCGGACTGATGCCCACACTCACAGCGATCGAACAGGGAAAGACAATTGCTCTCGCAAATAAAGAAACCCTGGTCGTGGCCGGAGACATCGTGATGCGTAAGGCCGTTGAAAACAGGTCGCCCATTATTCCCGTGGATTCGGAACATTCAGCCATCTTCCAGTGTCTGCTGGGAGAGACCCGCAACCGAATTGAAAAAATAATACTCACTGCATCCGGCGGACCCTTTCTAGGAAAAAAACCGAATTTCCTGTTGAACGTAAAAAGAGATCATGCCCTCCAGCATCCGAACTGGTCCATGGGCGCAAAAATATCCATCGATTCGGCCACCCTCATGAATAAGGGCCTGGAGATGATCGAAGCCAGATGGCTCTTTAATTTACAACCGGAGCAGATCCAGGTAATCATTCATTCGCAGAGTATTATCCATAGTATGGTCCAGTTTGAGGACGGGAGTATCAAAGCACAGATGGGCCTGCCGGATATGAAACTGCCCATCCAGTATGCGCTCGGATTTCCTCTCCGCCTTCCGAATAAAATGCCAAGATATACGTTCAATAGACCGGATAAATTGTCGTTTGAAGAACCGGATATCAAGACGTTTCGGAACCTGCAACTCGCTAAAGAAGCCCTTTCCAGGGGCGGGAATGCAGGATGTGTATTGAATGCAGCCAACGAAATTGCAGTTTATGCGTTTCTGAAAAATCGAATCGGGTTCCTGGATATGACCGACCTGATCGAAAAAACCATACAGAAAATCCCATTTGTGGAAGAACCCACACTGGAAGATTATTTTGAAAGCGATGGTGAGGCTCGTAACTTTGCCGCTTCATTAATTAAATTGTAAAATTCCCGGCAAGCATAACGTGAACGCGGACTGCAGCTGATCTTTGTACGATGAATACTACTTCCTTTATGCTTGCGATCGACTGGGCCAATGCAGGCTCCAAAGCTGCCCAGCTTATCCTTTCATTATCCCTGATTGTTATTGTGCACGAGTTTGGCCATTACCTGCCATCCAAATTGTTCAAATGCAGGGTGGAGAAATTCTTTTTATTTTTCGATCCCTGGTTTGCGCTGGTAAAAAAGAAGATCGGTGAAACGGTATACGGAATCGGCTGGCTTCCCCTCGGCGGATATGTTAAAATTTCCGGCATGGTGGATGAGAGTATGGACAAGGAACAAATGAGTCAGCCGCCTCAGCCATGGGAATTCAGAAGCAAGCCGGCCTGGCAGCGACTGATCATCATGCTCGGTGGCGTGACGATGAATGTGCTGCTCGCATTCGTGATCTACGCCATGATCCTCTATACCTGGGGTCAGAGAAAAATATTGATGGCCAGTCTGCCTTATGGCGTGACGGTTACAGACAGTCTGATGTACAATATTGGTTTCAGGAACGGCGACAAGATCCTTACCGTAAATGGAAAAGAAGTTGTTTATTTCGACGACCTGCCTGAAACTATTTTAATGGGTGGCGGCGCGCATGTTGATCTGATACGCGACGGCCAGCACCAGACCATCGATTTGCCCGAAGCCCTGATCGGAAAACTGGTTGAAAGAAAAAAACATAGCCCTGTTTTATTTCTCCCACGGATACCAGTATACGCTTACCTGGTTCCGGATACCTCCAATGCGTATAAAGCCGGGCTCAAACGATTTGATCAGATCACAGCTGTGGATGGCATTGCCACGCCTTTTTATGAAGAACTTAAAAAAGCCCTGGGCGCCCACAAGAACCAATTGGTAACACTCACGGTGGAAAGAAATGGATCGACCGACTCGCTCCACGCGAATGTAAATCAGGAAGGCAAACTGGGATTTGTGCTGGTGAACGAAGCTGACTTCGAAACGCTGGACAGCCTGGGCCTGGTCCGGGTAGAAAAAACCCAATACAGTTTTTTTGGTTCTTTTCCGGCTGGTGTGCACCTGGCTGTTGATAAACTGACCAGTTATGTGAATCAGTTCAAAAAAATTCTTTCTCCAAAAACTGAAGCCTATAAAGGCGTGGGTGGTTTCAAAGCCATGGGATCCATCTTCCCGCCGATGTGGGACTGGCAGGCATTCTGGACCATCACGGCATTTTTCTCTATTGCCCTGGCTTTCATGAATATCCTGCCCATACCTGCGCTGGATGGAGGGCATGTGCTCTTCACCATACTGGAAATGATCACCGGCCGAAAACCCAGCCAGAAATTACTTGAGTATGCGCAGATCGTGGGCATGGTGCTTCTCCTCGGTCTGATGATTTACGTAAATGGAAATGATTGGTTTGGTTGGGGAAAAGGAAGGTAACACAAGTGTGGAGGTGTGGAGGTGTGGAGGTGTGGAAGTGTACGCCCAACGACTTGACCATCGAAGCGTTAGCGTAGTTGGTAGCTTTAGCGAAGGTAGGTACCTCAAATTATTTACGGCAGACAACGTTTCGCGCAAAGTTCTTGTCATAAAGAGAACGCCACATCTTTTTTATGAAAAAACTGCTCATTTTTTTCATAGTATGCTCCTTAACTTTTTCCTGTAAAAAAGGGAATATAACTTCCAAAAATTACCCTTCCGGAACACAGCAGGTATCCGGTGTGCTGCATTACGATAATTTTCCTGACGGTTGGGGTTTGTATTATGCAACGGCTCATGAAAATCTGATTTTAAAAAATGAATTCTCCAGCCCGGATGCCCAATACCAACATTTTAAACCCTATGTTGGTGTAAATACACGTCTGTATTTTGAATATAAGGGTGATACATCCTGTCTGTACGGGATTGGCCCGGTGTGCGGAATCCGCGTGGTCGAAGTGGTTGATCTGATAGAGGAATAAAAATCTTTCGCGCTGGCAACGTTTCGAACAAAACCTTTGTCAGAAAGAGACAGGCCAATTATTATGCGACAACTCCTGATTATTTTTGTAGGCCTCGCAGTATTATACTCCTGCAAAAAGGAAAATACAAAACGGGTTAGTGGTGGGGTAACTACCGGTTTTCTGCGTTTTTCGGATCCTGCCTATGATGGTGTGGGACTGTATTATGAAACTGACAGTGCGGAGACGATCATCATCAAGGATGATACGGTGAATTTGACTTCCCGGGATCCGAAATACAGCGACTTTGTAAACATACACAGCCGGCTGACGTATACAGATAGCAGTGAGCGGGGTTGTTTGTCAGGCATGGCTCCCGGCCCCTGTGCGCACCCACTTCGAATGGTTAGGGTAAACAAATTGGAGAAATTGCAGTAAGGGATTGATTCCGATTTATTTATCCGGGTTGTTTTATATGGTATCGGCGCGGCGCTCATTTCCATCAGAAAAATTCAGTAAATTTGCAGGTTCAGTAATCGGGGGTGCCTGGTATTGACAGCGTAGATCTTTGAAAGTATAAGCATGTCGTGCGTTGGATAATTAGCACGTAAATCTGAATATTCACAACTCAAATGGCAATACACAGTATGCCATGGCTGCCTAATCAGTGATTAAGTAGTCATTTGGGCCGTGTGGCAGGTTCGCCTGTTACCAAGCTGCACCGCCGACTAAAAACAAAAGAGGATGCTGCTCAGGAAGGCTGTGACCTGGGCTTAAGACTATTCAGCTAAGGGAAGGATTGGTTTGTTGCCGTCCGGTTCTTCTTCGACAATCAATCAGCAAATAAACATGTAGAAAGCTTTTGAAGAATATGTTTGGACAGGAGTTCGATTCTCCTCACCTCCACTTTTTAGTGAATTGATAATGTTTGAAAGCTCGTGAAACGCAGTGTTTACGGGCTTTTTTGTTTTTATGGCTCACCGGATTTCACCGAAAAATAGCCCTGTTGAGGTGTAGAATTCGGTGACACTAACTTTTTTTAGAGTTAGTGTCACCCGAAACCTCGCAAGTGTTTGAAGGTCAACTTGTTCACCTGTTGAACATCTTGATTTCAAATTGGTGAAAATGTATTTTTAAACTTTAAATACACCGGAAAATGGGAGCAAATATTGTTGTGCTTTTTTATGCGCGAAAAAATGTCAAAACCCGAAGAGGTAATCTTCCAATTTATTTGAGAGTAACCATAGATGGAGCTCGATTCGACACTACTATTTCAAGACAAATTGAATCTGAAAAATGGATTTCAAAAATTGGAAGAGCAAAAGGCTTGACTGAAGATGCAAAACAGCTAAATAATTACCTGGACAGCATAAGAGCTAAAGTTTTCAATTTTCAGCAGGAAATTTTCAAGGAAGGGAAGGAGTTGACAGTCGAATCGTTTAGAGAAAAATGGATAGGCATCAAGGAAAAACCGGTGATGCTTATTGATGTTTTCTTAGAGCATAATCGAAAAATGAAACTACTGGTAGGTAAGGAATATGCCCAATTAACCTACATCCGTTATGAAACCACACTGGCCCATACAAAAAAATTCCTGCTTTATAAGTACGGAAAGGAAGACATGGATGTAAAAAAACTTGACTACAGTTTCATCAATGAATTCGCCTTCTGGCTGAAAGCTATCCGGAACTGCAATCAGAACTCCACCATCAAATACCTGAGTAATTTTAAAAAGATCGTCAACTTCTGCATTCAAAGCGGATACATACAAAGGAATCCATTTGTCGGGTTTAAGCTGGTGAAAAAAGAAGTTGTCCGGGAAATTCTATCAAAAGAGGAATTGGAAAAAATGGCAGCCATTCAATTCCCAACAGAACGAAGCGGCCAGGTCCGGGACATTTTCCTTTTTTGTTGTTACACAGGTTTAGCCTATGCCGATATTAAAAAACTAAAACGTTCAGAAATCGTCATTGGGGTAGATGGGGAACGGTGGATTTTCACTTCCCGGCAAAAAACCGATACGCCATCCAAAATTCCTTTGCTTCCGGCAGCACTTGAGATTATTAGCAAATATGAAAACCATCCCACGTGCCTCAATAAGAACCTCCTGATGCCTGTTTTGAGTAATCAGAAGATGAACGACTATTTAAAGCAGATTGCAGACCTGTCGGGCATCGATAAGGTCCTGACCTTCCATATTGCGCGGCACACCTTTGCGACGACCATAACGCTCTCTAATGGCGTCCCAATTGAAACCGTTTCAAAAATGCTGGGACACAAGAGTCTCCGGACTACGCAGCATTATGCAAAGATTCTTGATTTGAAGGTCAGCCAGGATATGTTAAGTCTAAGAGAAAAATTGGTAAAAAACGATCAGTTAAGGCAATGATTTCCCATGTTAGCATCAATTTATTTTAAACACATAGGCTTTTTGTAAGTTTATTACATAAAAGAGCATTTTGAAAAAATTTATTGAAACCGAGAATCTGCTAAAAAGTATTAAGGCTGATGATCTTGATACAGTATATAATCATACAACTGATAAGGCTGCCGAATGGGCTGTGTCTGGGTATCTCGAACATGCCAATAATTTACTTCAAGATCTATGGAATTTGCATGCTGGAGATCCTGGTAATGTCAGGAGGCAGCTGGAAGGGCTCCGGATCATGTGGGCCCTCACAAATAAATTTCCATCGACGATACCATTTGAGTTGCGAGACATCGAAGAAATTGAACAGGAAAATGTTAATGAAACTTTCTTTAATAGTCAATATGAAAATAGGAGCCTATCTGACATGCTAAATCAACTAGAAAAAGATATTCAAAATGCATCGGGATTCAATTATTGCGTTTTGGCGACGCGTGCAGTTTTGTTGTCACTTGAAAATGATTTAGTCGAAGATGGTAAAAAGTTTATTCAATGTTGGGGAGCAGGTTATATGCTGGATTATAATTACATGGTCGGTTACTTGACGAGAAATAGAAAATCATCTGCTTTGTTGCTTGAGGGAATTCTGGCTCCAACTTTTGAACTAACAAATGAGAAATGCCAGTTTGAATATGGGGAACTATCTGCTGCGCTTAAAAAAAGGAAAGAAGAGGGAAGAACATTGATTTACGGGGGCCTGTCTTGGCGCAAATTACTTGAGAAAATATCTGTTTTGGCGATCAAAGAAGACCCAGAACTTTATGCAGAGGATATGACAACTTCAAAATGGCTTGGTAACGACCCGGCATTTGAGGAAGATATTTTGACTGCGGAAAGAAGAATAGAGAGGGGAAGGGGGAATACCACGGATTAACTAAAAAGTGTTTATTAGTTGGAGGATTATTTGATGAAGAACAAGTTTTACTTTTCCCTACCAACAATAAAGGATGGGAGTGTTGGTCTTTGGTCGTTCCAGGTGGATGTGGGGAGACTTGGTATCCTGGTTTTAGATATTATATTGAAAGTCGATTGTATTTTTTAGAATGCCTTGAAGTTTAGGGGGGACACAAAAGGATAAATATCCGGCTCCCTAAAAACGGATTGTAAGATGGGAAATATGATATATATTTTCCTTTCGCCAGCTCCTTGATGCATTTGTGATAAGTTGCAGTCGCTGACACTTTTGACATGTTCATTAATTTATTCCTCGAAACCGGTACAGGGTTGATAAATTTGTTTTGATGCCATAGTTCATAAATAGCCATATAAATGCAGATATGGGAATGACTAATCCAAGCATGATTTTGGATGGACTTAAAGAAATCAGATAAAGTATTCTCATACATGGGAGACCTGTTTTATAAGTTCGGATTGTTGAGCATTTTCTCGATGTCTTCGTATCTGTAATAGTGTACGCCGCCAACCTTTGATGAAGACAATTTTCCGGAAATTCTGAGGCTTTGTAGTTTGCTTGCGCCAATGTTCAAAAAGGACCTGACTTCGCTTCCCTTTAGCCAGGGTTTTTGGACCCTGATTTTCGATTCGGCAAGCACTTCTTTAAAGTCGGATAGTAGTTTAATTCGGAACAGTTCCAAATCTTCATGAGTGATAATCTCTGCTGACATTCTTTCTAATTTCAAGAAACAAAGTTCTAAATGTCGTCAGTTTAAAGTGGTACCAGGAAAGCAGCAAAATCTGTCAATTTAGATGATGGTTTGGAAAGTCCCGCATCTTCTGCTACACCTCAGGGATAGCCAAGTTGGTTAGAGTAAATAACTTCTTTTCGATTTGTTACCCCGGACTTATATCTGGTGTAATAGGAACTACCCTGGCTGAAATTCAGTCATGGTATATTTGCTCGATTCTCTGACGCTAAATTTGGTTTTTGAAAAGATTCTTTTCGATACTTGCTTAAGACATTTTAAGCGAGGGAACGTCGCCAAAATTGCGACGGGCGAGATGTTCAATTGTTGCACAATTGGATCTCGCCGCCCTGGTCTCCGGTGTCGACGGGCGGGTCTGTGGACCTTTGAAAGGGGAAGATTTTTGAATAAACTTCTCTTTCGGCCGTCGCTCCCTCTATTTAGGGAGGGCGACGGCCGAAGAAGGACCAGTGGGAGCCAAGGTTATTCAGGTATTTTTATTTAGAGAACGGATTGTCCCAAAGACAATATGAAATGTATAACAAACGAATTGTCCTAACGACAATATCAAATGTATAATGCCAAACAGCAGATTGTCAATGGGTAATATTTTTTCTGCACTGCGTCTTGTAACTTAAATTTGAGTGTTGTGCGATATTTTTATAACACCCCTAACATTAGTAAGATTTTAGAAAATTACATTCGTAAAAACTAAAAGCACGGTGAAAAGTATTACCCCAATTATACTGCTGTTATTGATAAGTTGCTCGGAAACGACAATTAAGAAATCTGAATTATACAAAGCCGGTTTTACAACAATACGTTCAACTGATAAATCAAGAATTTACAAACCAAATACGGACACAACCGATTATTTGCATTACAGACCAATTGATATAGATGTTTGGTATCCCGCAGATTCCTCTGCAACAGATACTTCAGTTATAGTACGTGACCTACTGGGATTATTAGAACAGCGTGCAAATTACTATTCTGCCTCGAATGTTGGGAATGGAGTTGCCAGGCAATTAGCTCAATACTTCTGCGTTGGATTTAAATGTTCTGATTCAACCAGATTATTAAATTTCAAAACAAATAGTTTTAAGGATGCGGTTGCTGCTAATGGCAAGTTCCCATTAGTTATTTACATGACTGCGTTTAATGGAATGAGCTATGAAAACTTTGCTTTGTTTGAATCAGTTGCGAAAAAGGGTTTTATTGTGGTTTCAGTAAGTTCTATCGGACGTTTTCCCGGCGACATGACGATGAAAAATGAAGATCTTATAGAACAGGTTAATGACGCTATTGCTACTATAAATTTGTTAAGACAAAATCCTCATATTGATTTTACTAAAATTGGTATTGTCGGTTATAGTTGGGGAGGTTTAGCAGGAGTTGTTTTGGCAGGTAAAATACCTAATGTTCATTGCTTAATTTCTTTTGAAGGTTCAGAATTTCATCACTATGGAAATGCAAAAGACGAGAATGCAAATTTTGATACTATTAGGAATAGTGAAGATTTTAAAAATTTACATCTTTCAGTTCCATATCTCCGGTTAGAAAGTGCGCCTTCAACTCAACCAGATAAAATAGATTCGGTCTATAACTTTTCTGCATATCATATAACCAACAGCTCACAGATTTTTACAATTGATTCAGCTCAACATGAGGACTTTGATTGTTTTTCGCTCATTGTAAAAGAATCCGGTAACTGCCTGACTAATCAACGATACCATTCAGCTTTACAATTGACGGTCAGTTTTCTGGAAGGCTGTTTAAAAAGTGAGAATCATTTTTCAACTACAGTTGAGGAAGAAATAAATAAAACAATCAAAAGGAAATAAAACATCGCACAACAACAGACATTTTACAGGTAATTTAGCAGATTTTGATATTTTACGAAAATGCCTTAAGTCAAGTGTAAAATTCGGTGACAGTCGATCCCAATAAGCCGTAAACATATTACAGGGGTGGATTCCATGAATGGGTTCGATTCTCCTCGCCTCCAGAACTTTCTATGAATAGGATGATATTTCAAGATGAATTGTCCTAATGGCAATATGCAAAGTATAACGAAATGTATTGTCCCAAACGACAATATGAAAAATATAACACTAACAAATTGAATTTCAGCAATAATATTTTGCAAACGCGACGGCTTATAACATAAATTTAAGTGTTGGTGACTATACGTAAGAATCGCAGCAATACTTTACTTCATTTCTAACAAATATTTATATTTAAATATTTCAAATGGACAGCATACAAAATGAATCTCCATATGTTTCTATATTAATTGCTGCACGCAATGAAGAATTAAATATTGATAGATGTTTGCAATCCTTGACCCGTCAAAACTTCACTAAAGAGTATGAAATTTTAGTAGGAGACGATGATTCGACTGATGACACATATAAAAAGATAAATTATTGGACTGACCAATATGATAGTATCAGACTATTTAGTATCAGAAAAAATATTTCGCATCAAAAAGGAAAAGCCAACGTATTAGCACAGTTAGCTAGAGAATCAAAAGGGAAATACTTGCTGATAACAGACGCAGATGTACGAGTAAATGAAAATTGGATATCATCAATGGTTGACTCATTAGAAACTGGGGCTGATATTATTACAGGAGTTACAGCCATAGAGGGTCATAATTTATTTGCTAAAATTCAAAATGCGGATTGGATATTTCTGTTTGCAAATGGTTATCGGTTCGCAAAAATAAATAAACCCGTTACAGCATGCGGTAACAATATGGGTATTAGCAAAAGTGCTTATGAACAAATTGGTGGCTATGAAAGTATTCCTTTCTCAGTTACAGAAGATTATGAATTATTTAAACATGTTATCGAAAATGGATATTCTTTTAAAAGTTTGTTTTCGCCAAAGGAGCTTGCATTTACCCTTCCGGTAAAAGATATTGGACATTATTTTCAACAGCGAAAAAGGTGGTATACAGGGGCATTGAAACTACCTTTTTTATTATCCTTTGCTTTGGTGATGCATAGTTTATTGTTTCCAATTCTGATTTTGATTGGATGTTTTGTTTCATGGAAAATAGCAATTGTTATAATAATAGTATCATGGTTAATTATTTCTTATGATCTGAACAAGTATTACAAGTGGCTGGAGATTAAGTGTGGTATTGAATTATACTTATATTTTCCTTATACTTTAATATTTAGCTTTTTATTTTTATTGTATAAAATATTACCAATCCCAATTATTTGGAAAGGGAGAAGGTATTAAGCTGAAAAAAGGAGAAAACAAAGATTTATTTGCGTTTTGGTTTGACTATACCTGAATAGCACAGCCACCAACATGGGGCTTTGTGCTATTGGGGCTTGACCGACAATCATCAGCTAAAAGTAAAGCCAGTCTTTAGTTTTAGCAGGACAAACATCATTGAGCTTTAGTACAAACAATGAACTTTAAACTATAAATTAGCAGCGGTTCCAGGCAGAAGGATTTAGTTCCATTTAATTTTTTATGTAAATTGTATTTTTAGAATGGTGTAAAATTCGGTGACAGTCGTTTCCAAAAGTTCTCAAACATACCAGGGGTGCGGTTTACAAGATACCGTTCGATTCTCCTCACCTCCACCGTCGCCCTCCGAAGTCCTGCCTTAGCGGGACGAAGGAGGCTTTTTTAATAAGTTGAATAGATTGAAAAGCCCTTGAATTTCCAGGGGCTTTTTGCTTTTTATGACCCACCGGATTTCACCGAAAAACAGCCTTGTTGAAGTGTAAAATTCGGTGACACTTGGATTTGAAGGTGGGTCAGGATACGCAGAAACTAAAGGAGAGATTGGTTACTGAGAAATGAATTCAATCTGGATATGGAAATACTACGACGGTACTACTTCAAGTTAATGGATTGTAATATGCTTTACCTGAGGTTGATCTTTTTCTTTTAGCTGATCTACCACAATTTCATACATGCCTATGTATTGTCTGTTTTCTTCTTCTTCAGATTTCCAGATTGTCTTGCCGTACTTTTCCCAATCCGGATCCTTACGTTTGTCCTGAATTTTGGCGAAAAGACTAGTCTCCCAAAAATCGGTATTGGGCGTAGTAGAACCCTCGGCAAAGAAATCCCATTCCTGAAGATTATTGAAGAACTGTAATCGTCCTTCTTCATTATCCTCTGGTTCAAAATAAGTGACATTGGACTTTTCGTAGTACCACTTATTTTTATATTTTACTCCCTTCACTATATAGGCATATGTTTGAGGTATGGCATCAAGGTAGCCAGAGTCCTTAATGTTTTTGCCAGATATAATATTGACATTCACATCCCTTTGATTTTTTGAAATTCCCTTGAAATCCTGGGGCTGAGCTTTTTCTAAAAAAAATCCCACAAACTTGGACTTATCATCATTCACAATTAACTGATAAAGTGCTCTCAGATTAATATTGGTGTCTTTGGGAACAATAATGGGGATAATAAAAGCTTTATCAAACGGTTTCCTATAATAGTCGTCCATCAATACTCTTACACGTTCTTTGGCTAATTTTCTTTCATTTTTTAAAGTTGGGCTATTTAAAGAAATCTCGTGAATGATATAGTCAAGTGAAGAAGATAGAGCATTATTTATCGTGCAGTTAAAAGTCCCATTTTCGCAGGCAAACTCAAATCCTGGATTTAATGAATTTCCGATGTAAGTGCTGTCTATTAGAACCCCATTGGTAACCTGATCATACAATTGAACTCTTAGTTTTGAATAGCTTTCTCCGCCCTGTTTGTAAAATTCAAGGTTTGGGAAATTGAGTATGTACTGCATTTGTGTTCGAATAGCTATCTCATGCAAATCATGCAATGAACCGTCAGATCTATTGGAGTCCAGAAGGATTAAAAGGTTAGGGAACTTTTCATAAAATCTGTATAGTAAATAATTCTGGCTTAGAAAACTGATCTGGGAGCCGTAGTCCATCGACTTTCCAAAATAAAATGAACTCTCGGCTATCCGTTTCATATTGGTTGGCTGCTTTTGGAATTCAGCTGAATTCAGTTGCTTCCCCATTTCTGATGATTTACCATGCTGCATTTCCATTTTTTTATTAAAACCCGCAATCTCCTTATCCATTGATCTTTCATATTTGACATTTGAAGGAGCGAGAATCAGTACTTGCGGCTCG
>JBGPBW010000143.1:0-12482 GCA_041481385.1 Puia sp. | reverse complement strand
GAAACTCAGCCCTGAAAAATCATACACCGCCTGGTTAAAATAGTTCAGGTAACCATATTTATCGGTTGTCCAGATCAGTTGTGGCATGGCATTGGCCAGCAGGCGGAATTTGGATTCACTTTCTTTCAATTCTTCCAATGCAATTTTTTGCGGCGTAACATCCTGTACGATGCCATACATTCTCAGGATATTTCTATCCCGGTCGGAGAATATTTTTCCATAAGTATTCACCCAGTGAATGGATTTGTCGGGCCAGATGATCCTCACCTCATATCTTAGGGAACCCCTGCTAAGGGAATTATCCACTGCTTTGTCCCGGATGTGTTTGTCGTCGGGGTGTAAGCGGCTGATGAGGTCCTGATGGCTTACGCTTTCCGCATTGTGATATCCGAATATTTCTACCAGTCTTTCCGAACTGATAAAATGCTGGTTCTGTAAATCCCAATCGAAGGTTCCCAGGTTTGCGGCCTCTATAGCCAGCCGCGACCGGCTTTCCGCTTCCTGAAGTTTATTTCGGGCAAGCACCTGTTCAGATACTTCATAACAGAATGCCAATATCCCTTCTGTCTTTCCACTGATATCCCTTAATACCTGACAGATGAACGTGATGAATAATTGTTCTACGCCTTTTCCGCGATCCATCTGGAGTGACATTTCCCTGCCAATAAACGGTGTGCCGGTCTGGTACACGTCGTCCAGTATTTTAATAAAACCCTGCTGCACTGCTTCGGGAACTGCTTCACGGGCCGGCAGGTTTACAGGATTACGACCGCCGATCAGTTCCTGAAAGGGCAGGTTGGTAAATTCAAAAACATGATCCGGCCCTTTTAAAATAGCCAGCATGGCCGGAGCCTGGTGAAAAAAATTATGGATGACGGCCTGACCGTCTTCCGCTTTCATCCTCAACTGTGTTTCATTACGCAATCTGAAATAGGCAATGGTTACAAATAATATCGCCAGAAAGGAGAACAGCAGAGAATACAAGGGTGTAAGAAAGGCGGACCTGTCTTTTTCCTGTGTTCTCTGAAAAAGGAGGTTGTCCTCCATCCCAGTCATTTCATTGATCAGCCCCTGAATTTTATTGATGATCGCCTGGCCCTGAAAAGAATATTCTGATACATCTCCCGCAGGTTTCCTGACGGCGGCATATTCCGCATGCAGATTAGTCAGCCAGTCATGCAATCCGGAATAAATTTCGTGAATTCTAAGCTGTTGATCCGGATTATCGCGGGTCAGCGAATCCAGATCGTGTAACATCAGGTAAACACCGATGGAATCTTTTTGTAATTGAAGATTTAACGGGTTAACGCCTGCACGTATCAAATCCTGTTGACGGAATTCAGCCTCCCTGAGGAGCGAGCGGGTTTGGGCGAGTTTAAGTTTTACAATATTCGTGTGCGCGACCAGGTTAGAAGACTCGTTGAGTTTGATAATGCGCTGATAAGAGATGAAAGAAGCAACTGCAAGAAACAGAATGATCAACAGAAATATTAAATCAGAAAAGGACCTTCGATTTTTCACGTACCTGCCTTCTTTAAACACCAAATTACAGATTATATCCAGTCGGGATAAATATTCAGGAACATTAAAAATGAATATCTTTCCACATAAAACAAGCAGGCATGATCCGTATTGGATTAATCCGGGAAACCAAAGTTCCGGCAGATAACCGGGTGGCACTGATACCCTCTCAATGCAAATGGCTGCAAAAGAATTTTGCATCCCTGAAAATTTCCGTTCAACCTTCTCCGGCGCGATGTTATACTGACAGGGAATATGTGCTGGCGGGTGTTGAATTAAAGGAAGATCTCAGCGATTGCGATTATTTATTTGGTATCAAGGAAGTGCATCCGGAAAATCTGATCTCCGGCAAAAAATACCTTTTCTTTTCACATACCCGTAAGATGCAGCCTTATAACCGGCAGTTATTCCATGCGATCCTGGATAAGAAAATCACCCTGATCGATTATGAATGTATGGAGCATGAGGATGGTCAGCGTATTTTGGGGTTTGGTTTTTTTGCGGGTATCGTCGGTGCACACAATGGAATGATGGCCTATGGCAACCGCACAAAAAAATATTCGCTCCCCCGCGTATATCTGCAACCGAATTTCAAACAACTCATACATGGCTATTTTGGAATCAGGCTCCCCAATATCAAAGTAGTGATTACGGGTTCCGGCCGGGTAGCGCATGGTCTGCTGGAAGTCATGAACCTGCTGGGCATTATTGAACTGGAGCCCGATGAATTCCTGTCCAGAAATTTCGCCTACCCGGTATTTACGCAGTTGAAAGGCCCCGGCTTGTATCGCCACAAAAAAGTTGGAATCTATAACCGTGAAGACTTTCACCAACATCCTGAATCCTACAACTGCCTGTTTAAACCTTATACGGAGTGCGCGGATATCCTGCTGAATGGTATTTACTGGGAATCGCGCATGCCGCGTTTGTTTGAGTGGGAGGATTTGCAGCGGCCGGAGTTCAGAATTCGGACCATCGCTGATATTACTGACGACAAAGACGGATCCGTGCCCTGCAACCTGGGAGATGGCACTATGGAGGAACCGGTATATGGTGTGAATAGAAAAACAGGGATTCGCACAGCACCTTATGAAGAAGGATCTATAGATATTATGGCCGTGGGAAACCTGCCCAATGAACTGCCCCGGGATGCTTCCCGTTATTTTGGAGAGCAGCTGATCAAATATGTGTTGGAAGATCTTTTTACAGAAGGATCACCGGTAATTGAACGGGCAACAATGGTGCGTGAAGGCAAGGTTACGCCGATGTATGGCTACATGGAGAAGTATCTAATTTGATCCCGCATTATGCGGGAGGAAATTTGAAAATGATCATTTAATTGGATTTTAAGTTTCGAATGTATCAATACGAATTTTCAAATATAATTTCCAAATTTCCTCCCGCCTTCGGCGGGATCAAATTTCCAAATTCAAATAGTAATCTCTCATGATGAATGTGAATCCCCGACTGTATTTTCCGTCATTCTCTTTTATGTTCAGCTCTTCTGATATAACATCTGACGGTTTTTGATAACCGTATAAACAAATACTACGGAATGGTGCATGGGCCGGTGTCTGACGGACAACCAGTTTCTTTTGGAGAAAAAATTTGTTTGTTATTGCGAGGTTATCAAAGTAAGCCGTCCGGTGATGGGGTAGTAGGATGCTGAAATGGCCATCGGGTTTCAGGTTTTTGCTGATTGCGTTAAGGAGTATATCAAGGGTAAGTGAAACATCGTGTTTGACCTGGTTTTTTTTAAACACCGGGGAATGCAGGTCGGATTCAAAAAAGGGCGGATTTGTAATGATGAAATCGTAATATTCATCATTCGAATAATCACGGACATCTTTTTCTACTACACGGATTCGGTCAGACCAGGGAGTTTCCCGGATATTTTCCATGGCCTGCCCGACGGATTCCGGATCCGATTCGACAGCATCAATCGCACCCTCCGATTTTTGTGCAAGCATGAGCGCCAGCAATCCCGTTCCGGTCCCGATATCCAATATGGTTTTTGCATGACCCAGTTGCAAAGCGGTCCAGGCACCGAGGATACAGGAGTCCGTGCATACTTTCATCGTACTGCGATCCTGTTGAATGACAAATTGTTTAAGTTGGAAATAGGAATTGGGCATATAATGATTTTACCAGCTGGCCCGCGCACTCACGGTAACGGACAGGGGAGAAAAATCCTGATCGAGATATTTATAATAACCTGTCAGCGCGATCATGGCGGCATTATCAGTGCAATACCCCATTTCCGGAATAAAGGTTTTCCATCCCAGCGATTTTCCGGTTTCTTCGAATGCCTGACGCAGTCCTTTATTTGCAGCTACACCACCCGCCAGGCATATTTGACGGATTCCCGTCCTTGTTGCTGCCATTTTCAATTTATTCAACAGTATGGAAACGATACGACCCTGAATGGATGCACAGATATCGGAAAGATTCTTCGTGACGAATTCCGGGTCTTTCGCTTTTTCTTTTTGAAGAAAATACAGGATGGCGGTTTTCAGTCCGCTGAAACTGAAATCCAATCCCGGCATCTGGGGTTCCGGAAATGTATAACGGGCAGGATTACCTGATTGGGCGTGGCGATCGATCAGCGGTCCTCCGGGATAGGGTAGTCCCAACAGTTTGGCTGACTTGTCGAATGCCTCTCCGGCAGCATCGTCGTTGGTTTCACCGATCACTTCCAGGTCATTCGGGGAATTACAAACTACGATCTGTGTATGGCCGCCGCTTACCGTCAAACACAGGAAAGGGAAGGAGGGTACAACTGCCGGATGATCTCGTGATCCGATGAGGTTTGCCAATACATGTGCCTGCATATGATGTACAGCAATCAGCGGAATATTCTGGGCAAAGGCCAGTGATTTGGCAAACTGGGCACCTACGAGCAGGGAACCAATCAGACCTGGCGACTGTGTAAAAGCTATAGCATCCAGATCTGTCAGTGCGGTATCTGATTGCAGCAGGGCCTGGTCCACCACAGGTAAAATATTCTGCAGGTGGGCGCGGCTCGCCAGTTCCGGCACCACCCCGCCATAACGGCTATGGATATCCTGGCCGGTAACCATATTGGACAGGATTTTTCCGTCACGACAAACGGAAGCTGCCGTTTCGTCGCAGGAAGATTCAATACCCAGTATAATTATGGATGATGGTTTCATTGGTGGGCAAAGATACCACGATCGAAGGAATCAGTTGGTGGAACGGATGGCAACAACCGGATCCAGCCGCGCGGCTATCACTGCCGGAATAATACCCGCCACAATACCAACAGTCAGGCAGATACCGATGGCCAGGGCGATAATATCC
Source organism: Puia sp. (assembly GCA_041481385.1). GTDB lineage: Bacteria > Bacteroidota > Bacteroidia > Chitinophagales > Chitinophagaceae > Puia. The sequence goes on along the minus strand of JBGPBW010000143.1, from coordinate 7,640 downwards.
AGGGGAATGGTCACTTTAAAATGGAACACAGCGGAGAGTACACCGGCCAGTACAAAAACGGCAGTAAGACCAATCAGGCCGCCGATGATACAGAGAAAAGACGATTCGAGCAGGAACTCGGAGATGATGGTGTTTTTTTTGGCGCCAAGTGCTTTTTTGAGGCCGATCTGCGCGGTGCGTTCACGGACCGTTACAAACATAATATTGGCGACGCCAAACATTCCGACAATCAGGGATAAGGCAGCAATAGCCCATCCGCCAATATTAATATTGGCGAAAATGCTGTCCATGAATTTGGCAAAAGATTCAATGTCGTTCAGGGAATAATCATCTTCCTGGTTTGGCGAGAGCTTATGAATGGAGCGCATGGCGCCTGTGAGTTCATCTTTTAATGCAGGTATGCTTACATTTTCTTTTCCCTCCACAATAATTTTCGGTTGTGCATCATCGTCACGGATAATCTGTTTCAGAAATTTATAAGGCATGATGATACAGTCGTCATAGGCCCACATGTCCATCATGCTCTGTCCCTGTTTCTCAATCACACCGATTACGATTGCTGGTTTACCGCCTTTCAGCCTCACTGTCTGGCCGATGGCCAGCTCCGGTTTTACGAATATTTTTTCTGCCACATTATATCCAATCACCAGGCTGTTAGCTCCCTGGTCAAAATCAGATTGCTGTAAATAACGCCCATCCCCGATATTAAAATGTTCGATCTTGGCAAAATCTTCCGTTACACCGTAATAATTAGTATTGTTCAGCATGTCGCTCCCATATTCAAATACCGACTGATCCTGCGTCATGAACGTGGCGTTCGCAATAATGGGCACCCGGTCTTTCAGTTGTTTAAGCTCATCATATTTGGGTGTGGGTCTTTTATAGTAGCGCCACCAGGGGTAATTATTGTCGTTCCGGTATTCCCATTTGTCGATGAATACCGTATTTGTGCCCAGGGTTTTGATATCGTTTTGAACGGCCGTCTTCATGCTGTTGATGGTGGCCAATACACTGATGATACAAAAGATTCCGAATGTTATGCCAAGAAGCGATAAAAAAGTGCGCAGTTTGTTGGAACGGAATTCCTGCAGCGCCATTTTCAGGCTCGTAATGATGATATTGAGATAGCGCGACAAATCGAAGATTTTGGTTCCCGAAGATCGTTATAAAAAAGCGAAATTCTGTACCGTCCATCCCGAATTCAACGATTTAAAAAACTTTAACGCGCCACTGGCGGCTGAATAGTTTTCCGGCTACGGCTCTTTCGATGCCTTCTTTTTGTTCCAGTTGCTGGTTGCTGTTTATTGCATCTGCAATACCACACCAGGGTTCCAGACAGATAAAATCAGCATCTTTTGCAGACCAGATCCCGAGGAACGGGAATTCTCCACATTGAAACACGAGGCCATGCGTGGTCTTTGCTGACAACAGGGAGATATCAGACGAAGCCGGATATTTAAAAACCAGGGCATCCTGGTAAAATAAGGATTTCTTTAAATTGATCCGGTTGGAATCCTCCAGTACCGGAACGGGTCGTGGTAAGATCAGACCGTCGGGGGAAATCGGCCATCGCGCGAGGTTTTCCGTTTCGTCAAAACGCAGATAATAATCCGAGAACTGGGTTTTGCTGGTCAGTGGCAGGCGAAAAGCGGGGTGGCCACCAACAGAAAAGAACATGACACCGCTGCCTGTATTGACTACCTGGTATTCGGTGCTGAGTTCATCTCCGGAAATCTGATAGCGAATGCGGAATTCGAAATCAAAGGGATAATTTTTTTTTGTTTCCACATCGCTGCGAAGCAAAAAAGTTATGGTTTTCGGGCTTTGTTTTTCGACTTCAAATACGCGGTCCATTGCGAATCCATGCCTGGGGAGCGAATAGGATTTGCCCTGATACAGATAGGTATTGTTTTTCAGGTTTCCTATAATGGGAAATAAAACGGGTGACCGCTTCGCCCAGAATGCCGGGTCCCCGTTCCAGAGGTATTCAATACCCGAACCGGTACGTACCAGGCTCTGCAGTTCCGCCCCTTTCGAAGCGATTTCCACTTTTAAAATGCCGTTCTCCAAAATGTACATAGCAAAGATTGTGGATGATGAAAGTCGTTTCAACAAAGTTAATGTCTGTGGCCTGCTGGGGAAAACTATTATCTTGCAGCCCGATGAAAACCATTTCTTTTCGTTTCTGTCTTCTGGGTCTGTGTTTTTTGATTTCCTGCAGTCAGCATCTATTGCCGCCGGAATACCTGGGCTTCCACGATTTTTCCGTTCAGACCTTCAGCATGGATGAATCCGTTTTACATGCGGACTTATCTTTTTACAATCCCAATGGATTTACAATGGAATTGAAAAAGGCTGATGTGAATGTGTTCCTGAATGATCAACTCGCCAATCACTATGTGATGGATTCAACCATCAATATTCCTAAAAAAGACAGTTTTTATGTTCCCCTGAATCTGAAAATCAGTCCGAAATTGCTCATAAGCAGTGCCATAAGAATGCTCATGAACGACAATACCATCAAAGTGCGGATGGAAGGCAGCCTTCGTATTAAACGCGGTGCCCTCAGTTTAAACGTGCCGGTTAATTATGAAGTGACGCAGAAGATACAATAAGCTTGAGGCTTGAGGCGTGAAGCTTGAGGCATTTAAAAGATTGGGAATTGAATTTTATAAATATCTTGATCTTCCAGCATCATATCACGTCACGTGATCAACGATTCTATCCTCATGCTTCATGCTTCACGCCTCAAGCCTTCAGCGTGAGTAAAATCGCCGCAATCTTCTCTTCAGTATCCGACTTTTTCTTTTTTTCCAGGTTGATCACTTCGGGTTTTGCGTTCTGAACAAAACGTTCGTTGGTCAATTTTTTGTTCAGCGTCTCAAGAAAACCGCGGTAGTAGAATAGTTCTTTTTCCAGTTCTTCTTTTCTTTTGGCATTATCCTGTTTACGGGGGCTTTCAAAGCCCAGTTGGAACGACTGAAAGGGAATCACATGGAGGTCACTGCCTGCTGTAAGCGGCGCCTGACTGAATTCCATGTTTGCAATATTCAACTGCTTTGTAATGATGGCGTACAGGCTTTCCTGTTCACCAAAAATATCTCTGGGCAGGATCAGCCGCGGGATCGGTTCACTGTTTTTGAGTTGCTGCTGCTGGCGGAACTCCCGGCTAACGGTCAGGAACAAACGCAGGGTTTCAGCGGTCCGGAGCAGCGACAAATCGAAAGGCAGTTCCGGTACACTGGGTTTGATACAGAGGTCGTCGTTGGCCGCATGTTCACGCAATAAGTGGTAGATTTCTTCCGTCATGAAAGGCATAAAAGGATGCAGCAGCTGGAGCAGGTCTTCAAAAAAACCGATTGTTTTATCATAGAATGCGGGATGTATTGATTTTCCGAATCCTGGTTTCACCCATTCAAGGTACCAGCTGCAGAAATCATCCCATATGAGAGTGTAAATAGTCTTCAGCGCCTCACTGATCCTGAATTCACCAAACAGTTTTTCGATTTCTGTTCTGGCCTGGTTCAGACGGTTTTCAAACCAATGCGTTGCAAAAAAACCGGGATCGGATTGTCTTGCCGGGGATGTGGCGGATGCCAGATTATCACCCCATATATGTACAAGTTTAAGTGCATTCCAGAGTTTATTATTGAAATTCCGTCCCTGTTCCAGGCCGGCCTCATCGAATAGCAGATCGTTTCCGGCCGGCGCTGAGATCATAATTCCAAAACGAACAGCGTCTGCTCCATATTTATCGATCAGCTGCAGCAGATCGGGGGAATTTCCCAGGCTCTTGCTCATTTTTCTGCCAAGACTGTCCCTGACCATGCCTGTAAAATAAACATCCGGGAAGGGGATTTCCTTCTTGAAATAGAGTCCGGCCATGATCATTCGGGCCACCCAGAAAAAGATAATATCCTGACCGGTTACAAGGACTGAAACCGGATAATAGTATACGAAGTCGGGATTTCCGGGATTGGTTATGCCCTTAAACACTTCCAAAGGCCAGAGCCAGGCAGAAAACCAGGTATCGAACACGTCTTCATCCTGGGTTAATTCTTCCCCCACCGCCAGTATTCCGAATTGATCCTGGTAGGCTTCGAGGGCCAGGGACTCACTCTCTGCCACTACAAAATTTCCCTTTGAATCGTACCAGGCCGGAATTCGCTGACCCCACCAAAGCTGGCGGGATATACACCAGTCTTTTACATTTTCCAGCCAGTATTTGTAAGTAGCGAGGAATTTCTCTCCCGGGTGGATTCGGATTTTTCCAGAGACAACTGCTTCGAGGGCCGGTGCAGCAAGGGGTTTCATTTTTACAAACCACTGGGTGGAAATCCTGGGTTCGACTACGGCGTGACTGCGCTGGGAGAATCCCAGCCGGGTTGAATATTTTTCTTCCTTTAGCAGTAGTCCCAGCTCTGTAAGTTTTTCTACTACTTTTTTGCGGGCTTCAAAACGATCCAAACCAACAAATACCTCTGCGGCAGCAGATAGGGTTCCATCTTCATTCAGGGTGTCAATGACTGCCAGACCGTGTTTCAATCCGATATTATAGTCATTAATATCATGGGCCGGAGTCACTTTCAGGGCTCCGGTGCCAAAGTTCATATCAATATAATCATCGGTGATCAGGGGAACTTTACGGTTCACCATGGGAACGATCACCTGTTTTCCCAGCAGGTGCTTGTATTTCGGATCATGGGGGTTGACGCAAACTGCAGTGTCGCCCATAATGGTTTCCGGGCGTTGCGTGGCAATGGTTACAAATTCAGCACTATCAGCCACGGGATATTGAACATAATACAGTATGCCTTCGATATCGCGGTATTCCACTTCCTCATCACTTAGGGCGGTACGGGCAGCGGGATCCCAATGGATCATGCGCGCCCCGCGGTAAATCATTTTTTTCCGGAAAAGTTCAATAAATACGCCGATGACCGCTTTATAATAATGGTCATCCATCGTAAATGTGGTTCTGTTCCAGTCCACGCTGCAGCCCAGTTTCGCAATCTGGTCATAAATAATGCTTCCATATTTATCTTTCCATTCATAAGCATATTCCAGAAAGGCTTCCCGGGTCAGGCTGTTTTTTTCAATTCCTTTTTCCCTGAGCATGGCAACTACCCGGGCTTCTGTGGCAATCGAGGCATGATCACTGCCCGGCACCCAGCAGGCATTCATTCCTTTCATACGGGCACGACGGACCAGGATATCCTGGACGGTTTCATTCAGGGTATGGCCCATGTGCAGCACGCCGGTCACATTGGGCGGTGGGATGACGACGGCAAATGGGGTGCGCTGATCGGGGTAGCTGTTAAAATATTGGTTTGCAGTCCAATGGGCATACCATTTCGATTCTATGCCTGCAGGTTCATAATGTTTTCTGAGTTCCATCCGGAGCGACCTTTTTTAGGAGGGCAAAGTTAGTTAATCGATGGGTAGGGGGGAGAATACAAATCAAAAAAAAAGTTTCCATTTAACAATGGAAACTAATGCATTTGAAAGAATATGAAGTCACCCTCCATATCTTCTACCAGAGGCTTTGAAATCAGATTCGTGGCAGCTAACCGTTGCTTAAGCGAACCAGTATAGGTAAGAGAGCAACATAACCAGGGTCAGAAAACCGATCGCAAACAGTGCGGTCTTCGCGTTTTCTCCCAGGTGGAATGAATGCAACGTTTTTTTCATACAACGAAATTTAGAGTGAAACCATGTTTAGTTAAAACATTTTGTTTCAAAGGGATTCAGATCAACTCAGGGTGCGGTTTAACGTACGACGGATTGCGGGTTGCCAGACGATAAAAATGAGGTTGGCAGTCTCATTTACCCGTCAAATATAAACTGTTTTTTTTTGAGATACTAGTGTTTTAGTAGATTTTTTGGAGGCAGAACAATGATGACAAAAAGATGGGTGTTTGCCGGGTTAACTATGTCGCGGAATGATACGCAGTGCGACAGGAAAATTACGATCCCTGGAAAAAACGAATAAAAAAACTCCGGATGGTCCGGAGTTGTCGTACAGGGGATTTTAAGGGTTAATGGTGTTCGGTTCGGTTTATGGATTCAGCTGAAACCATGGGCCTTGCACCATCATCCAAACTAGGTCAGCGTAAAGACATAGGCAAATAACATAATGGAGCAGAAGTACAACACCGCTATAATGGCAGCAAGGGTTGTTTGTTCTCCTACACCATGAAAGTGAAGATGTTTCATGAAATGGAATTTAAAGGTGATAGTACAGATTAGGGTCAATTGTTTTTCAGGTACGAACAAATAGTATGGTAAAACAGTTATTTTCTTTTAACTGAAGGGTGATTTTTCCTAACTTTATTAGCAAAAGGGACTCCGGAGTTAAACGACCATGTACGCGATTGTAGACATCGAAACAACTGGCAGTTATGCTGCTAATAACGGCATCACTGAATTAGCTATTGTGTTGCACGATGGAAATAAGATTGTGGATCGGTTTGAAACCCTTGTTAATCCCCTAGCACCTATCCCGCAGTACATCCAGATGCTCACCGGTATTAATCCGGCCATGCTTGAGAATGCTCCTGTGTTTTCCGAAGTGGCGGAACGTATATACAACCTGTTGAAGGATGCCGTTTTTGTAGCCCATCATGTGAACTTCGATTATTCTTTTGTCAAACACCAATTAGGGGATTGTGGCTTTGAACTGGACACAAAAAAACTATGTACCGTGCGTCTCAGCCGGAAGGTGTTTCCCGGCCTGTCGGGTTATAGTCTGGGCAAAATATGCCGTGACCTGGACATTCCCATCCTGAACAGACACCGGGCAGGGGGGGATGCTGATGCTACTGCCATCCTTTTTGAAAAAATTCTTCGGCAGGATAGCCAGGGTGCTGTTAGCCAGATGCTGCACGGCAAAAGCCGGGAACAATACCTGCCACCTAACCTTCCGGCAGAGCAGATCAGTTCCATCCCTTATACACCAGGTGTTTATTATTTCCATGATCAGGAGAAGCAGGTGAACAGCTTCTCGGAAGTGGAGACGAACTCCTATTCCGGCTTCGGCGAGACTCACATTGAGTTCCTGCCCGGCACCCGCTTGACTCTCGGCCTGCGTTACACGGACGAGGAAAAAGCTCTGTCAGTTACACCCGGATACGTAGGTTCAGTGACCCCTTCGCCGACTACGTGGTTCTCTCAGCTAACCTACCGCCTTGGGATCGATCACAAATTCGACAACGGAGTGCTGATATACGCATCCGATAATTTGGGATTCAAGAGCGGCGGCTATAATTCAACCCAACCAAGCCTGCCCGCTTTCGATCCCGAGACTCTGAAGGCCTATGAAGTGGGCGCCAAGACCGAATTCCTCGACCACAAGGTGCGTCTTAACAGCGCCGCGTTCTACTATGATTACACCGGCATTCAGTTGACCAAGCTGACCACCAGCAACCAAGTACAATTTTATAACGGTCCGCCGGCAACCTCGTACGGCGCCGATCTCGACCTTGAGGCCCAAGCAAGCCGCGCACTCAGACTGAATCTGGGCGCCAGTTACATCCACGCTCGATTCACGTCAGCCACTCCGCCAGTCCAATACAACGTGCCCAATCCTGCTTTTCCGGGCGGCAGCACTCCTTTCTTTGCCTCGGCTGATGGCAATCAAT
>JBGPBW010000142.1:0-12525 GCA_041481385.1 Puia sp. | reverse complement strand
TAGCCTTGAGGCTTTGGGCTTTCAGCCCTATTACCAGGAATACCAACATAAACAGCAATAAGGTTTTTTCTTTCATAACAATCGGTTATACGGCGGTGATAGTATGTTCAAAACAAAGAGCAGCAGGCATTTATCGAAACATGCGAATAATTGTAATAAATATACTATCTTTGTATTTCTGTATGTTATTGCTTTTACTGCGTTTTCTTCTGCCTTCTATTTTCCGCAGAGTTTCCCCAGATCAGTATAACGTAAGGCAGGTAAAGTACCCTCACCGAAGCGGTAGCCTTACCACATTATTTATTTAATATTTTACACATTGTTATTCTCAGAACTGGGCCTTATAGAGCCCTTACAAAAAGCTGTAGCCCATGAAGGCTACACAACACCCACACCCATTCAGGAACAAGCCATACCCGTCGTATTAGCAGGCAGGGATATATTGGGATGTGCTCAGACAGGAACCGGAAAGACGGCTTCCTTTGTATTGCCCTTATTACAGCGCATGCATGAATATAAACAAGCTAATGGCATCGGAGGACATCCCCTGAAGGCCCTAATACTTACCCCAACCCGCGAACTGGCTACACAGATTCATGAATCCATTGAAAATTATGGAAGATTCCTGAACCTAAAATCCGTTGTGATCTATGGTGGTGTTTCACAATCCCGCCAGGTATCCGATCTGCGCAGGGGTTGCGATTTTATCGTGGCCACACCCGGCAGACTGATGGACTTGATGAATCAGAATTATATCGTGCTGAATGGCATCGAATATTTTGTACTCGACGAAGCAGACCGAATGCTGGATATGGGATTTGTGCATGAAGTAAAAAGAATTATCGGACGCTTGCCCAGAAAACGGCAGACCCTGTTTTTCTCCGCTACCATGCCACCTGCCATTCAATCGCTGGTGAGAGAAATTCTTACCAATCCGGTTTCCATTACGGTTACTCCGGAGTCGACAACTGCAGAACTGGTGGATCAGAAATTATATTATGTTCAGAAAAGTGAAAAGCGTGCGCTGCTTCATCATATCCTGAAAAGTTCACCACGCGAAAGTGTGCTGGTATTCACGCGCACCAAACATGGTGCAGACCGTGTGGCCAGGGATTTGAATCATGCCGGATTTCAGGCTACGGCTATCCACGGCGATAAAACCCAACAGGCGCGGGAACGTTCCCTGCAGGGATTTAAGGATGGAAAAATGCATATACTCGTTGCTACCGATATTGCAGCAAGAGGAATTGACATTGAAGATCTCGGACTGGTTGTGAATTTCGACCTGCCGAATATTCCGGAATCCTATGTGCACCGGATCGGAAGAACCGGACGCGCCGGTGCTTTCGGGAAAGCGATTTCTTTCTGCGACTTCGATGAAAAAATCTATCTGAAAGATATCCAGAAATTCATCGGACAAACCGTTCCGGTTGAAAGTAATCATCCCTATCACGTTGCACTGATGGAACCCCTTTCAGTTGCTGTGGGTGCTGCTTCATCATCCGGGCGCAGCGCGGGTGGCGGACGTCGTTATGGAAGAAAGTTTTCGCAGCGATAAAATAATATGAAATCGTTCCGAGCGATACTCCCGGAACTTAATATTTGTGGGTTAATCGTTTTCAAAAGCGGTTAACCCTTTTTGTTAGCCGCCGGACAAAAAAATCGCCATTGGGAAAACACAGTCAACCGTTGGTAGAACACCCAAGGCTAAAGGCAACTTTCATTTTATGATAAGCGTTACTTTGGCAAAAAATAAAAGATGAGATTCTTTTCCTGCTGTTCTGTTCTAAGTTTTTACATCATTTTGACCGGGACATCCTGCAAAAAGCAAACAACAGAACAGCCACCCCTTAATACGGTTCCCAGAATGGTTCAGTTCGTCCTTTATACCGACAAAGATTTTTCAGACAACAATCAGTTAATTACTTTTGAGCTGTCTATTCAAAAAACACCGAACCAGGTACTCTGGGATTCGATTTTACCACCCATGAAAATAAAAGATATACCCGGCCCGGCCAATAAATGGGTGATAGAGAAATGGGTGCCCGGTAATGATCCTTCGTTACTAAAGACCGGATTTTATTATGCGATACAAAATGTCGGGAATTCCTGGTTTATTGATTCATTTAAAGTGGGGGATACATTTAAGTCCGTGGTATATAATTTCCAATAAATCCGCAGAAGATTCTTCTAACCTCTTAATATTACGAATTTGGGTATCCGCGTTTTGATTACAGGTGTTACCGGTATGGTGGGAGAGGGCGTTCTGCATGAATGCCTGTTGTCTCCTGATGTGGATGAAGTGCTCGTGGTTACGCGAAGACCTTCCGGATTCGTGCATCCAAAACTCTCCGAATACATATTGAACAATTTTTTCGATTTGTCTGCTGTCGGAACTGTCTTTGACGATTTTGATGCCTGTTTTTTCTGTCTCGGTGTTTCTTCCGTCGGCATGAAAAAAGAAGTCTATGAAAAGATGACTTATGGGCTCACCATCGGATTCGCAAAAGCCCTGGTAAATGGCAGCCCCGCAGCGACCTTCTGTTATATTTCCGGAGCGGGAACCGACAGCACTGAAAAAGGCAAACTCCACTGGGCGCGTGTGAAAGGGAGAACAGAAAATGAATTACAGCGCCTGGGATTTCGTCAGACTTTTTTGTTCAGGCCGGGAATATTGAAACCGACCAAAGGGTTGAAAAATACGCTTGGGTTTTATAAATGGATGGGCTGGCTCCTGCCTGTCTTCGAAATCATCACGCCCAATTCCATCTGCAGCCTCGCTCAACTGGGTCAGGCCATGATTCGTGTGGTCACCCAGGGATATCCGAAAAATATTCTTGAAGTCAAGGATATTAAAAAACTAAGCGAATAACGCTCAACGCTTAACGCTCGACGCCAAACGGTCAACCCCGCATTTGCGGGGGTCAACGGTCAACGATCAACTGCCAACCGCCAACCGTCAACCCTATCTTTGCAGCATGATTGAATTTGCTCCGCTGATTGCCGATACATTAAAAATCCGGACACTGCAGGTTAATGCTGTGCTCACGCTCCTGGCCGAAGGCGCCACCATTCCCTTCATTGCACGATATCGAAAAGATAAAACGGGTGCACTCGATGAGGTAGTGATCCAACAGATTCAGGACGAGGCCAAATCGATGAAAGCTTTTGCCGAAAGAAAAACCACCATCGAGAAATCCATCCGCGAACAGGATAAGATGACAGATACTTTGCAACAGAAACTCGACAATGCGCTGACGCTTGTTGAACTGGAAGACATTTATTTGCCGTACAAACCCAAACGAAAAACAAAAGCCCAGTCTGCCCGTGAGAAAGGTCTTGAACCGCTGGCCCTGCTGATCCTGGAACAAAAGCCCATCAAACCTGTTGAAGCGGCAGCTGCTTTTTTGAGCGACGATATCAAAACAGCAGACGAAGCCCTGCAGGGAGCAAGGGATATCATTGCAGAAATGGTGAATGAACAGGAATCCGTTCGTTCGTCCATGCGGAAACTATTTGAAGAAACAGCACGCATAGAAAGTAAAATCCTTTCGGGAAAAGAAACCGGGGCCGAGAAATTCAGGGACTATTTTGATTTTGCGGAAAAAATTGCCACGATTCCTTCACACCGGATCCTGGCGGTACTACGCGGATTCACGGAAGGATTTCTGCGAATGGAAATCACACCCTCCGAAGAAGAAGCACTGGCTTCGGTCGAAGACCGGTTCATCAAAAGCGCCGGAGCTTCCGCCGAAGAAATAAAAAAAGCTATTAAGGACAGCTGGAGGCGTTTACTTCAGCCCGGAATGGAAAGCGAATTTCGGATGGCACTCAAAACCAGGGCCGACGAAGAAGCAATTACCGTTTTTGCAGAGAACCTGCGGCAATTATTGCTGAGTTCACCCCTGGGCAGTAAAAGAATATTAGCCATTGATCCCGGTTACCGCACCGGATGTAAAGTCGTTTGCCTGGACGAACAGGGTGGCCTGCAAAAAACGGATCTGATTTTTGTACACGAAGCCGGTCGCGCTGCAGATGCCGAACATACAATTCGATCATTGGTAACGAAATACCGGATTGAAGCTTTTGCGATTGGTGACGGAACAGCAGGAAGGGAGACCGAACAATTCGTTAAGAAAATGAATCTGGGCCTGCCGGTTTTTTTGGTCAATGAAGACGGTGCTTCTGTATATTCGGCATCAGAGATTGCCAGGGAAGAATTTCCGGATCAGGATATTACGGTACGTGGCTCGGTGAGTATTGGCAGGAGACTGATGGATCCGCTCGCTGAGTTGGTGAAGATCGATCCAAAGAGTATCGGGGTGGGACAGTACCAGCACGATGTAAACCAATACCGGCTAAAAGAAAGACTGGATCAGACCGTAGTGAGTTGTGTAAATGCGGTAGGTGTAAACCTGAATACGGCGGGCAAACAATTGCTGAGTTATGTAAGCGGGATCGGTGACACGCTCGCTGAAAATATTATTAAACACCGGAATGAAATCGGAAAATTCACTGACCGCAAACAACTACTCAAAGTGCCCAGGCTGGGAGAAAAAGCATTTGAACAATGTGCCGGATTTCTTCGCATCCGGGACGGCAAAAATCCGTTGGATCAAAGTGCAGTGCATCCGGAAGCTTACGATGTAGTAGAGAAAATAGCATTTGATTTAAAACTGGATCTGAAAACCCTGATCGGTAAAGAAGACCTCATCAAAAATGTCGATGCCAGGAAATACGTGACCGAACAAGCCGGTGAACATACGATCCGGGATATCCTGAATGAATTGCGCAAACCCGGTCTTGATCCCAGGTCGGAGCTCGAACCATTTGAGTTTGCGAATATTTATAAAATCGAAGACGTTAAAGTGGGCATGATCATTCCGGGACAGGTGACGAATATCACCCGATTCGGAGCATTCGTGGATATTGGTGTGAAACAGGACGGGCTGGTTCACGTCAGCGAAATTGCGAATCGTTACATCACGGATCCGAACCAGGTATTAAAACTCAATGATAAAGTTCAGGTGAAAGTGACAGAAGTCGATCTGCCGCGCAAGCGCATTGCGTTGTCAATCAAACAAGCTGTTGAAAGCGCAAAGCCTGAAGCTGGAGGCATGAAGCCTGAGGCTGGAGGCTTGAAGCAGGAGGCGCGAGGCATGAAGCCTAAAATTGTTGAACATAAAAAGGAAACACCCGCGACTTCTATGGAAGATGCACTCAACGCATTGAAGAAGAAATTTAAAAATTAAAATATTCCCAAATTGCCTCAAGCTTCGCGCTTCAAGCCTCCAGCCTCAAGCTTTTTTCTTCGGCTCCGGTTTGAGTCGTCCAAGGGCTTTCAACTGTGTTTGCAATAGCCATTCGATCTGGCCGTTGACACTGCGGAATTCATCTGCAGCCCATTTCTCCAGGCTCTTGTACAGGTTTTCGTCGATCCGTAAAACAAATGCTTTTTTATCGGCCATGCAGCGGATTTTTATTGATACAGGGTTCCGGTATTGAGCACGGGTGTGGCAGCTTTTTCACCGCACAAAACCACCATCAGGTTGCTGACCATAGCGGCTTTTTTCTCTTCGTCGAGATGGACAATTCCTTTTTTAGATAACATTTCAAGTGCCAGTTCCACCATGCCTACAGCGCCTTCCACGATTTTGAAACGGGCGGCGACAATGGCAGTTGCCTGTTGACGTTGTAACATGGCACCCGCAATTTCAGGTGCATAGGCGAGGTGACTGATCCGGGCTTCCTTGATGATAATACCAGCCGGTGCGAGGCGCTCATTAAGTTCCTTTTCCAGCAACACATTCACCTGCTCTCCGCCATCACGTAGTGTGATGTCCGCATGTTCGTCTTCCATATGATCGTAGGGACAACTGGTAGCGAGGTGCCGCACCGCTGCCTCACTCTGTATTTTAATATAATTCGTGTAGTCGGCTACTTCAAAAGCCGCTTTATAGGTATCACTCACCTGCCATACGATCACCGCAGCGATCTCGATGGGATTACCCATCTTGTCATTTACTTTCAGCGGGGTCCCTTCCAGGTTTTGAGAACGCAGAGAAATCCGGTAAGAACTGTAAAAGGGATTTATCCATAAGAGCCCGTTTGCTTTTACCGTGCCAACATACTTACCGAAAAAAGTGAGCACGCGTGCATGATTGGGGTTTACGATCATCAGTCCTTTGATAAAAAATACGAAAGCCACCATACAGATGGCACCGATGATATTGTATCCCGTCATATCGTTCCGGCTTCCGTAGACGATGAAAAATGCCGCCGTTGCCAAAAGCGCTAAACATAAAAGGAGTATGGCAAATCCTGAAATGGGTCTATTTGTCTTTTCCATGGTTTGTTATTAAAATGATATTAAAATGATATCAAAGGTACTCGAAACTATTAAACCAACAAATTAATTTTAGTATGGGAATATGGGAGTATGGGAGTCTGGGTCTGAATTTGCGGTCAACAGTCATCGGTCAACGGTCAATAGTCAACCCCGCATTTGCGGGGTCAACCGCCAACTGTCATCTGTGATCTGTCATCTATATCTTTGCAAAATGAACATCTCCCTGTTAAACAAAAACGCCGTCATCTGTGGTAGTTCCCAGGGTATCGGCCTGGCGACAGCTCAGGAACTTGCGCTCAATGGAGCGAATTGTTTATTGTTGGCACGCAATCAGAATTCACTGCAGCGGGCGGTGAATGGTCTTTCCAAATCAGGCGAACAGCAACACCGCGGGATAACCGTGGATTTTAATGATCCGTCTGCAGTGGAACAGGCGATTAAAAAACTGACTACGGAACTGAGGATTGAGATCCTGGTTAATAATACCGGAGGACCGAAAGCGGGACCCATACTGGATGCTACGAATGAAGCATTTGAGACGGCCTTCCGTCAGCACCTCATCTGCAATCAGATCCTGGTGCAGGCCGTCGTTCCGGGCATGCGTGACGCTGGTTATGGCAGAATTATTAATATCATTTCCACATCGGTGAAAACACCGCTGGCCAATTTGGGCGTATCCAACACGATCCGCCTGGCTGTAGCTTCCTGGGCAAAAACCCTGGCCAATGAAATCGGCCGGTATAATATCACCGTGAATAATATTCTTCCGGGACTCACACAAACCCAAAGACTGGAAGACCTGGTGAAACATGGCGCAGCCGCACAAAAAATTGATCAGTCTGTGGTGGAAGCACAATTGCAGGAAAGCATACCCATGAAACGGTTTGGCAGGCCTGAAGAAATAGCACAGGTGATTGCATTCCTGGCTTCACCCGCCGCTTCTTACGTGAACGGAACAAATATTGCTGTGGATGGCGGGCGTACGCCGGCACTATAATTTACGGAATGTCGTAACGATACAACCAATATTGCAGTCCGTAGTGCGAGTCTAAAAGTTTAACTTTTTTAAAGCCGAGTTTTTCATATATATGTCTCGCTGCAAACATGATTTCTGCTGAATGCAGACTGATGGTATGTTCACCGGTCGTTGCCGCTTTTTCCATGCAAAGTCTGGTCAGGCTTTGTGCAATGCCATTTCCGACGGCAGTTGGATGAACACCCACCATCCGGATATAACTTGTTTCCTTCGAATATATTTTTGTCGGGTTTCCGCTGGGCACCAGGAAGGCCATGCCCAGGAGGCGATCCGCTTCTTCATAAACAAAACCAAAACTGTTGTAGATCATCTGCGGGAAATTATCCACCGAGGTCAGCACGCCCTGCATTTTTTTCCAGTTGGCCGGCGTTAAATAAGTTTTTAATTGACCGTAGGAAGCCAGCGCGAGGGCGCTCAGGGCCTCAAGATCTTTTTCCTCGGCAGCCCGATAGTGCATAAAGTGGGTAAGGGTTTATAAAATCTAGAGACACTAATATTCAAAACGCTTCACCATCGGATCATGCAGTATCTGGTGGATTAAAGCCAGGTGATTTTTTTTGGATCCCCTGACAAACCATTCGCCGGACATGCTGTCGCCGTTTTTGATTTCGCGGCCGCGTTGATATTTCAGGTGGTGCTGCTCAAAACATTGTTCAAACCTTTGCATCGTGTCTTCATTAAAATCAGTTTCGATCCGGTAGTTTCTCACCTGACTCAGTCGGTCAATATATTTCTCCATGAATCCGAATATGACCAGCATCACCAGAATCATGGCACAGGCGATCGCCGATACCCATTCATACCCTGCACCAATGCCCATACCCAATGCTGCAGTTACCCAGATCATCGCTGCGGTGGTGATTCCGTTCACCCCAAAATCTCCTTTAAAGATCACGCCGGCCCCTACGAAACCGATACCCGTGGCGATATTGGAAGCAATGCGATCTGGATTGGATCCAAGCCCGATCAGCTGTGAAAAAATGGTGAAGAGGGCCGAACCCAGGCAGATCAGGGTTAAGGTGCGAAAGCCGGCCGACTTACTGCGATACTCCCGCTCCACGCCAATCGCGCCGCCGATCATAATGGACAAAAGGAGTTTTTCGAAAATACCCGGTGGTAGATGCATGCAGGATGTATAGGGAGCTAAGTTAATTAAGTTTAAGAAATAGCTATGAACCGGATATTTTTGCATGAACAGGAACCGGAATGAATCTGTATTTTATCAGCGGACTCGGGGCAGACAAAAGAGTTTTTCAGAAGCTGATCCTTCCGGAAGTTTTTACAATACACCATATCGAATGGCTTCCGGTTGGCAAAAAGGAAACCCTTGAGTTTTATTGCCAGCGACTTAGTGAACAAATTGACACAACTCAACCTTTCAGCCTGCTGGGCCTTTCCTTCGGTGGTGTTATAGCTACGGAAATGTCAAAATTTTTACGACCCGTACAGACGATACTGATTTCCAGTTTTTGTTTAAAACAGGAAGTCTCGAAATTTTATGTCTTCCTTTCTGAATCCGGATTGTACAAACTTCTGCCGACCCGTATTTTTCTAAAACCGAATCATTTCGTTTACCGGATGTTTGGAGCATACAAGCCGGCTGCAAAACAGCTGCTTCAAAATATTTTAGAAGACACAGATCCTGATTTTTTTCACTGGGCATTAAATCAACTGTTTTCCTGGAACAATCACTGGACACCGCCGAACCTTGTCCGAATACACGGAACAGACGATAAAGTGCTGCCATATAAACCCAATATGAATGCGATACCCGTGGAAGGCGGGGAGCACCTGATGGTATACAGCAAGTGGGAAATCGTAAGTGAAATACTGGCTGAAAAACTATTGCCTGCTTAAGAAAAACCCACTCCTGTTTTTAACTTTTTTATAGACACAAACCCTTACATTTGCATCCCGTTATTCTCGAAAGCCCGGATGGCGGAATTGGTAGACGCGTCAGACTCAAAATCTGGTATTCGCAAGGATGTGCAGGTTCGATTCCTGTTCCGGGCACAGAACCGGTCAAATGACCGGTTTTCTTTTTGCTGAAATGCACATCAGTAAGCATCTCAAGGGTGGCCTTTGGGGAATACACAGACCGATCCCGACTTGCAGGTGCAATTTCTGATTCAGCTTAATTCTGGATCGACTAATTAAATGGTTCAGAATACTGATCTACAATCTTACCATTCCAGATATTTTTTCCCATAAAAATGGAAAGTATTTTTCTGTGTACAGTGAGGGGAACAACATTAGTCAGATTGCCAAATTCATCAATATTTTCTTCACCTGCAGGTGCAATTTTGCAAGGCATCTGAAAGTAAAAATTATTTGGAAGACCAAATTTTGTGAGGCCACTTCCGGAAAAACTAAAAACGCTTCCTTTTATTCTGGCCATTTTTCTGATGGTGATTTCATCACCGAGGATGTGGTAATGCATTGTATATTGGATTTGTATAAAATTACGAAAAATAGTGATTCAAAAAGCAGAGCCAGAATCTGGTATTTTGACATATACATACTTGTTGAGAACGAACTATCACCCACCTACAAATTCACGTCGATATCGATATCGTATTTTTCCAGGAGTCCGGGTAGACCCGACAGAGAAAATTTTGCTTTTTTGATCTTGTTGATCTGGGGGTCAAAGAAGTACCCGAAAGAAGTGCGAAAGTCCGCCTTTTCAAGAATGGAATTCTTGAAGATGGCACCGGTGAGGTCGCAGTTGTCAAAGACGGCGCCACTCAGATCGCATTCCGTGAAATCTACGTTCTGGAGGTTCGAGTTTTTGAAAGGTGTCTTTTTAATATGGACGCCATAAAAGGATGAATGCGTGAGGGAGCAATTCTCAAAAGAAACCGACAAGCCAAAAGGATTGCAATGCTCAAAAAACAGGCCCAGCATTTTACAATCTTTAAATTGAATGTCTATAAAGGTCGTCTTTGTCAGTACAGCCATATTCAGATTGCATCCCAGGAATTTGCATTCTATGAAATGGTTCTCAGCAAGGTCCGCCTTTGAAAAGTTGCAGGCAATAAAAGAGCAATACTCGTAGTCACCTTTTTCCAGTGGATTCTCGTGGAAGTCGACTTTGTTAAAAGACTGCTCTTCTGAATGTTCCCTTTTCATGTCATAAAGTTAGACTTTAACATAAAACAACCCCTTCTATCAATGCCTTATCATACGCAGCCTTTTCGAATTTGTATAAGGTTGAAGGGGAAATCCGTGTGGGTGACGTCATGATAGATTCTCCGGCAGACAAAGTCAGAATCGTCGTTTACCGGCCACGCACAGGTACTACGGCACTGACGATTAAAGTGAAAAGCATTTTGTGACTGTATACTTCCTCCATTTCCGATCCGTTCACCGGGTAGTAAAATGTTTAAGGAAACATTCTGGGAAAGATTTTCATGAAGGCCAGAATGGCCACTACAATGACTACACCCAGTACGATGACCGGTATTCTATTCAGATCCTCATATTTCTCAGTCCTTAAGTCGCGGAAGTAAATATTGCCCCATGCTGTAATTTTCCACGTTACGTCTTCCAATTGTTCCACGTAATTTTCCTTCACCAGTCCATTCAACGTGTTGTCAAAATCGAACCCTGGGTCATCTTTCAATTCAAGTTCTGACCGGATCTCATCCAATGAGTGTAAACCTTTCTGGTCTATAAAAGTAAAAACCAGCAGTTCCCCCTCTTTTTGCAACTTCATTGCTCAAAATTAGGATATCCATCCAGGCGATATTCTATCGGTTCAAAACTTGACTCATTAATTACTGATAAATTCTAATTGAACGCAGCACAAGAATTTCAATATTCCCATTAGCAATACAATTGATATGAGCGGTACCTGCTAAGGGTTTTCCATTAGATCCCCGGATATAAAATATCGATTCAACAATCGCGTTTATCCATAAATGTTGCTAGTTTACCCATTAAACTATTGAGATGAATAAAGCCATCTTTCTGCTTGCCGTGATTTTACTTGGTTCTAAGGATATGTTATTTGCACAGGATGTGAATATGGCGACTGAAAACATGTATAAAATGCTTTGCAAAAAGTGGAAAGTTGATCATGCCGTAGTCGATGGTTTGACCATATCGCCAAAACCCGGCGCTGGCTTTGATTTCGAATTTAAGCAAGACAACACTTTTAAAATGACAGGAAATGGTTCAGCTTCGAAGGGTACCTGGAGTTATGATGCCGGCAAAAAGCTGGTCAGACTGAACAGAGATGATACAAGTAATTCTGAATTTTCTGAAATCATCTCCTTGAAAGAAGACGAGTTTGTCATGATAACAGATATGAAGGGTGCAACACTTGACGATCCTACTCCGCTTAAGACGGTTTTTGTTCCGGTAAATTAGTATGGTTAAATAGTTTTCCTGACGCGTATCATGAACATCCCTGCAATCAAAGGCATCATCGACAGGCGCATTTTGATCAACTTTACGGTCGATCCGGGGATCATTACTCAGATTGTTCCTCTGCCATTTCGGGCTAAAACATATCAGGGCAAGGCGATAGTAGGGATCTGCCTGATCAGGCTGAGGAAAATCAGACCCAGGGGCCTTCCCGGTTTAATCAGCCTCTCCTCGGAAAACGCTGCGCACAGGATTGCGATTGAATGGATGGAAAACGGGGAAACAAGAGAAGGTGTCTTTATTCCGCGCCGCGATACCTCATCCAAAATAAACAGTCTGGTGGGGGGCCGGATTTTCCCCGGCATACATCATCACGCCGAATTTGATGTGCAGGAAGGAAACGGACTTTATCAGGTAGCCTTCAAAAGTTCAGATGGTACCACGCTTTCCATCAAGGCGGAAAAAACCCCTGAATTTGGCGCGGACTCGATTTTCAAAACCATAGAAAACGCTTCCCAATTTTTCCAGGGTGGGGCGATTGGGTATTCGCCAAGTGGTCAACATTTCGAGGGATTAGAACTTAAGACCTATCATTGGAAAGTTGAGCCGCTTTCAGTTTCTCAGGTGCAGTCCAGTTTTTTCGAAGATGAGGCGGTCTTTCCCAAGGGATCCATTCAGTTTGACAACGCTTTGCTGATGACACAATTGCAGGCAACCCAGACAGCTACTTGCGGAAATACGGAGGAACAGTTCAAAACATCACTCAGTGACG
>JBGPBW010000141.1:0-12574 GCA_041481385.1 Puia sp. | reverse complement strand
CTTCGGCCTGCAGGATTATATTGCCGGTGCGGTAAAAGGACAGCTGCTTCAAATTGATCCTTCTTTCCGGATTCACGACATCTCCCATCAGGTGGCTCCGTTTAATTATCCACAGGCAGCTTATATCTGCAGAAATGCCATTTGGCAGTTTCCGGAAAATACTTACCATATTATCCTCGTCAATCTGTTTGAGCATAAGCCGGAAAACCTGTTGCTGGCCAGATCCAACGGACAATATATTTTTTGTGCAGACAATGGATTGCTGCACATGATTCTCCCGGACAAACCCGAACAGGTGATCGGTATACCACTTGATAAAAATGAAATAAAAAATACAATCTATTGCACCCGACAGATCGGCCTGTCCATCCGGTCCATTGAAGGTGGTGCCAAACCCGAAACCCTGGGTGATCCGAACATCCGCTATATCGAAAAAAATGAACTCAGGCCCCTGCTGGGCGACAATTATATCGAAGGGCAGATTATTTTTATCGACAAATTCGAAAACGTGATCGTCAATATTACCCGGGATGAATTTGAGGCCCAGCGGCGGGGCCGGAGCTTCCGGATCGTTTTCAAAAGAAATGAAATCATTGATCGGATTAGTGAATCCTATGCCGATGTGGCGCAGGGTGAGAAACTAGCTCTTTTTAATTCCGCCAATTACCTGGAAGTGGCCATCAATAAAGGGAATGCCGCCGGCCTTTTCGGACTCCAGGATTTTACCGATCAGAGCCTGCAGCACCATCTCTTTTACCAGACTGTTAGGGTAGTGTTTGAATAGTGTGGAGGTATGGAAGTATGGAGGTGTGGAACTGTGGTTTACCTTTAACAATTAATTTCCACACTTTCACACCTCCACACTTCCACATTTTCAGAATAGTTCCTCCAGTCTCTATATATTTGTCACTCCTAAAAATCAATGGACTATGAATTATAAGAAGGTGAATAACCTGACAGGATGGGTAGTAGGTCTTTTTGCCTGCATGGTATATGTATTAACCATGGAGGCCTCCGGCAGTTTCTGGGACTGCGGTGAGTTCGTTTCCAGTGCCTATAAATTACAGATCCCCCATCCGCCGGGAGCACCGCTTTTTGTGATGATGGGCCGTTTTTTCATCATCCTTTTCGGAGATAACCCCCATACTGCCGCCCGGGCCGTTAACTTTATGAGTGCCATACTGAGCGGTTTAACCATTCTCTTTCTCTTCTGGTCCATTACCCATTTTGCGCGCAAAATGGTACAAAAGACTGCACTGACCCTTGATTCCCAACAGATTTTCACCATTATGGCTGCCGGTGCCGTAGGCGCCCTGGCCTATACTTTTTGCGATTCATTCTGGTACAGCGCTGTTGAAGGTGAAGTATATGGCTCCTCTTCTTTTTTTACCGCCCTGGTTTTCTGGGCGATCCTGAAATGGGAGGATGAGGCGGATAAACCGGGAGCCGACCGCTGGATCATTTTCATATTTTATATGATGGGACTTTCTATCGGCGTGCATCTGCTGAACCTGCTTACCATTCCTGCCATCGTGATGGTGTACTATTATAAGAGGTATACACCCACGGCCTGGGGTTCCGTCTTCGCCTTCTTCATTGGCTGTGTAATCACCGGTCTGATTCAGAAATTTGTAATCCAGTATACCATCAAAGGCGCAGCCTGGTTCGATATTCAGTTCGTCAACAACCTGAGCCTGCCATTTTTCAGCGGGTTCGCCTTTTTCTTTATTGCATTAACCGCCGGGCTTGTTTATGGAATACGATACGCAATCCGTAAAAAATACTACCTGCTCAAAATCGGTATCTGGAGTATTTCTTTTATGCTGATCGGATACTCCACCTATTTCACCACGATGATCCGGTCCAGCGCAGATCCGGCCGTGGATATGTTCAATGTGGACAATCCCGTTACCCTGGTTGGCTACCTGAGCCGCGACCAATATGGTGACTGGCCCATCGTGTACGGACCCGATTTTACAGATCGTCCTGCCAGAACGGAGGGTAACGATCAGTATATTAAAGGAAAAGACAAATATATTTTAGCGGGAAAATCAGTCGGCCAGGATTGGAACAATACCCCTTCTTCTCATTTCTTTCCGCGCATGTGGGACAATAGCAATGATCGCGGTCAGCTCGATGTGTATAAAAGTTATGGGAATGTAGCAGAAGGTGATCAGCCGACGATGGGAAATAACATCCGGTATTTTGTTGCTTACCAGACTTACTGGATGTACCTAAGGTATTTCTTCTGGAATTTTTCCGGAAAACAAAATGACCTGCAGGGATTTGGAAATATACGGGACGGAAACGCCATTTCCGGAATTTCTTTTATCGATAATTATTTTTACGGAGACCAGAGTAAAATGCCGGATAGTATTCATACCAAGAATAAATCCTATAACCGGATGTATGCCCTGCCTTTTATTCTCGGCCTGATCGGCCTGTTCTATCAATACAATAAAAACCGGAGGGATTTCATCATCAACGGACTCCTGTTCTTTTTCACCGGCATGGCCATCGTGATTTATTTGAACCAGGCTGGCCAACAGCCCCGTGAACGGGATTATGCCTATGTCGGTTCCTTTTATGCTTTTGCCATCTGGATCGGACTCGGCGTGCTATGGGTAAAAGAGATGTTTGAAAAATTCATGAAGGCTCCGGTAGCCAATTATGTTTCTGCCGGACTTTGCCTGCTGGCGGTACCCGTGCTGATGGGCAACCAGGAATGGGATGATCACGACAGAAGCAAAAAAACACTGGCCCGTGATCTCGCCAAGGATTACCTGGAAAGTTGTCCGCCCAATGCCATGCTGTTTTCATTTGGAGACAATGATACCTATCCCCTTTGGTACGCCCAGGAAGTGGAAGGCATCCGTCCCGATGTACGCGTAGTGGTGAACAGCCTGTTGGGAACGGACTGGTATATGAATGAACTGCGTTATAAAGTTAACCAGAGTGCACCCTTCGACATCATCTTCAACCCGGAACAGATCCAAGGAAATAAAAGGGATATCACATATATAACACCCCTGCCCGGTTTTGATCAGAAAAAATATTATGATCTCTATGATATCCTCAAGAATGTAGTGGGTAGTGATGATCCGAAATATATCCAGCAGCAGGATGAGGACGTGCTTAACCTCCTGCCAGTAAAAAAGTTAACCGTACCCGTTGATCTGGCTGCCGTTAAAGCTGCCGGCCTCGTTCATGAGGGAGACAGTGTATTGAGTGAACTGAAGATCGACATCCCCGCCAATCGTTCTTACTTACTGAAAAACGACCTGGCGATTTATGCCATCATCGCAGCTAATCATTGGAAACGTCCCATTTGTTTCACCTCTACACAGGAACTTAACGACCTGGGCATTTCAAAATATGTAAAGCTCCGAGGTCTTTCTTACCAGCTGGTGCCGCTTGATAAGGGAGGCGTGGACAACGACAATGCCTATAAAGTGATTATGGAAAAATTTGGCTATGGATCTGCCAATATACCCGGTGTATATTATGATGAAGAAAACCGCCGCCACCTGAACAGCATCCGGATGGCGCATTCCCAGGTTGCCTACAGCCTGGTGGATGCGGGCAAAAAAGATTCAGCCCGGAACATCCTGGAACATTTTGACAAGAATGTGTATGAACCCAATTTCCCCTACGGCATGACGTCCAACCGGGGAAACCAGCAGGATGCCATTTCAACCGACTTCCTGCAGGCCTGTTATGTTTCCGGCGACCTGACACTGGCTAAAAAAGTAGAAGCCTCGCTGAAAAAAGACCTGCAGCAGCAGATGCGTTATTATAAATCCCTGGGAGATGAAACCAGCGACGACCAGCTCGCAACCAATGCTTATATGATCCTGCAGGGCAAGGGAGGAACCCTCTCCGACCGTCAACAACAGTTCACCCAGGATATTTTTACAACTTATCGTATGCTCATGCAAATTGACCAGCTGGGCCGGGAGTTCGCACCCAAACCTGCTATTTTAACTGACAGTCTCAAGCGGAAGTAGTAAAATTCGTTTTAATATGGGCCCCTGCCGTCAAAAGCAGGGGCTTTTTTTATTTTTCCCGCTGAATAAAAAGATTGATCCTTTTGGAGAGAATGTTGTTATTGTTTCAGTTAGATGATAGATGACAGATAACAGATAACAGATGACAGTTGACGGTTGACGGTTGTCAGAGAAAAGAAATGCTTCAAGCTTCAGGCCTCCGGCCTCCAGCCTCAGAAACAGATATTTAAATGAAAAGTATTAACTTGAAAATATGATCGGTTTTCATTTCAGGAAATATGACCCGAAGCAGGATGGCAAATCGAAATTCGACCAGTTGCTGGACATTTTCATGCAGCTCCTCACGTATACCAACGGCGATGTTGCTGAAGCCCTCCAATGGATGAACCAACTGGATAAAGAATATGAACTGACCAAAGGTGAATACGGAATGGGTGATTTTATTGAAGACCTGAAGGACAAGGGATATATTGACGAAAACAAACAGACAGGAGCTATCACGATAAGTCCGAAAACCGAACAGGGCATTCGCAAACGTTCGCTGGAAGAAATCTTCGGGAAGCTAAAAAAAACCAAGTCCGGCGACCACAATACATTCAAACCCGGGGGCGGTGACGAGATCAATCCTGAAACAAGGCCCTTTCAGTTTGGCGATCAGCTCGAACAAATAGATTTTACCGAGTCCATCCGCAATGCACAGATCAACCACGGCATTGAATCGTTCAGTATGCAGGAGGATGATCTGAAGATCCGGGAAACGGATTATAAAACACAGACCTCTACCGTCCTGATGATCGACATTTCCCATTCCATGATTCTCTATGGGGAAGACCGCATCACACCCGCAAAGAAAGTGGCGATGGCCCTGAGTGAACTGATCACCACCAAGTATCCCAAAGACACTTTGGATATCGTGGTATTCGGCAACGATGCCTGGCCGGTGGAGATCAAGGATCTTCCTTACCTGCAGGTTGGCCCCTACCATACTAATACGGTAGCTGGTCTGGAGCTGGCCCTGGATATTTTAAGAAGAAGAAGAAACCCCAATAAGCAGATATTTATGATCACGGATGGAAAGCCAACTTGCCTGAAATCCGGAAAACGATATTATAAGAATAGTTTTGGACTGGACCGGAAAATTACCACCCGTTGCCTCAACCTGGCTGCACAATGTAAAAAACTCAAGATCCCCATCACGACCTTTATGATCGCCAGCGATCCTTATTTGCAACGCTTCGTGACGGAGTTCACAGAGACCAACAATGGTAAGGCATTCTTTGCTTCGCTGGACCACCTTGGCGCCTTCATCTTCAGGGATTTTGAAAACGGAAAAAGAAAAACAGTATATTGAAGAATGCGTAACGCTTAACGCTTAAGACCTAACGCCAAACCGTCAAAAGTCAACGGTCAACGGTCAACGGTCAACGGTCAACGAAAAAAGAATCTTGCAATTCATTGGAATGATAAATTACTAAAATGAACATTGAAAAAATAAAAACACTGGGTGATCTGAGGAAGTCAGGATATAAACACCGATCGGTAAAGGAAGAAGTGCGCGCCAATCTTTTAAAGAAACTGCAGGCAAAAGAAAACAGCTTTCCGGGTATCGTGGGTTATGAGGATTCTGTAATTCCCGACACAGAACGGGCATTACTCTCCAGGCACAATATTCTTTTTCTCGGTCTGCGCGGACAGGCCAAGACCCGGATGGCGAGACAGATGATCAACCTGCTCGATGAGTATATTCCATTTGTCGCCGGTAGTGAGATCAATGACGATCCCACCGCACCGATTTCAAAATTTGCCCGTGAACTGATTCGCCGGCAGGGCGATGATACGCCCATTTCCTGGCTGCATCGCAGCGACCGATACAGCGAAAAACTCGCCACACCCGACGTAAGCGTAGCAGATCTGATCGGAGATATCGATCCGATCAAAGCGGCGAATATGCGTCTGAATTTCGCTGATGAGGAAGTGATTCATTTTGGCATCATACCAAAAAGCAACCGCGGCATTTTTGTCATCAACGAGATCCCGGATCTGCAGGCCCGCATTCAGGTTTCCTTATTCAATATCCTGGAAGAAGGCGATATTCAGATCCGTGGTTTTAAACTGCGCATGCCCCTGGATATTTTATTTGTATTCACGGCCAATCCCGAAGATTATACCAATCGCGGTTCTATTGTAACACCTTTGAAAGACCGCATTGAAAGTCAGATCCTCACCCATTACCCGAAAAGTATTGATCATGCCCTGCTGATCACCGAACAGGAAGCTGAAATTACGGACGACCAAAAGATTCGTGTGAAGATCAGTGACATGGTGAAACGCATCATCGAACAGGTGGCTTTTGAAGCGCGTGGCAGTGAATTTGTGGACAAGAAAAGTGGAGTTTCCGCCAGACTCACCATCGCTGCCTATGAAAACGCCGTCAGTGCGGCTGAAAGAAGGGGCCTGCTTAACAACGAAAAAGAAACACAGGTCTGGATGAGCGACCTGGTCGGTATCATTCCATCCATAACGGGCAAGATCGAACTGGTATACGAAGGCGAACAGGAAGGCCCTTACCAGGTTGCCTTTAACCTGCTTGAAAAAGCTTTCCGTTCACAGTTTGTGAATTATTTTCCAAATCCCGAATTGTTTAAAAAGAGAAAGGGCGCAGGTGAAGAAAATCCTTACAAGCCCATCACCGGATGGTTCGATAAAGGCAATCACTTGGATGTATTTTTTAATGCCAAAGACGACGACAAAGTGAGGCTTCTGTATAAAGTGGATGGACTGCATGCTTTCGTAAAAAAACACTTTCGAAATGCATCAGAAAAGGAAATGGCCCTGCTGATGGAATTTGTGCTGCACGGACTTTCTGCCTACAGTATGATCAGCAAAAAAGTAGTGGAAGGCAAAATTGAATTCAAAGACCTGATCGGCTCGATGATGAATATGACGCCGGACAGTGCGTACGGGTCGGAAGAGGAAGACTTTGGATAAGGCCTTTGACCTTATCGTTATACCACAACAGTTGTATTGGCCTTCTTTGTTAAATTCTTATTTTTGTTTTATTGATTTACTTATGAGTTCCGTTTCTATTACCAAATTGTATGAACTTCTTATCCCAAAACTCGGCAGGGAAACGGCTGAAGACCTGACAAGTTATGTAGAAGAAAAAATAAGGGATAGTTTTAACGATAAAACGCAAATATTAGCTACCAAAATAGATTTAGCGAATGCAAAAACCGATACCATCAAATGGATGTTCATCTTCTGGATCGGTCAAATTGGAGCGACTTTCGGTTTAATACTTCTGTTTCTAAAGAAGTAATATTCATTATTGTCTAAAGACTAACTTCCGGGCACGGTTGGCTGTTTTTTGTATGTAGTTTATCAAGTTATTTTTACAGTTTTTTAGTTGATATTTTCTCGGCGATAGTTAGGGACATTGAAAAATGCTTAACTATTATGCCTTGAAACTTATCATTTATCAAGTTTTCTATTCCATCATAAAAAGCTTGTTGCACTTCTTTACTGGCGGCAAGATGATTGGAGTATGTACCTAATAACCGCACAAAATTCTTAGCGTTGTAGGTTATAATTAATGGAAAAAGTTGAAAATGTGATAATCTAAATAAACTTTCATCAATATCGCTAGGTTTTAGGTCTTTATTCTTTGGCAATTTAGGTTTTCGATGTTTGTCTGTAAAATCATAACGGTCATAAATGGGCTGTGAGACTTTAAAAAAGGCATCTCCTCTTTCATCTGATATATGATTTGCATGTATAATAGCTAAATGTCCGTTACTCTTTAGTACTTCGTGGGCTTTTAAATATTTTAATGAAGGCTCAATCCAATGGAAAGAAGTTGCCGCAAAAACCAAATCAAATGATGTTGCTGGTAAAGTTATTTCCTCAAATGCACCTGTTATTATTTGAACTTTTCTATGATCACGCAACTCATATTTTGCCACTTCCGCCAAGGTTACGCCTAATTCAATAGCAGTAATATCAAATCCCTTTTTTGCCAATGACTTCGTCGCTTGCCCGGTTCCTGGACCGATTTCGAGAAGTTTGGCACCTTTATGCAAGTCTGTAACGTCAATTAAAGTGGAAAATAATTCATCAGGATAGCAAGGTCGTGTCTCATTATATAATAAAGCCACCTCGTCAAAAGTCTGCCTAAAGGAATTATTCTCAGTCATCAATTTTATAAAATTGAAAATAATTAATAAGGGTGTGTTTTGTGTGTTTTAATGGACTAAAAAACGTTCACCTCCCGCTCAAGTGCGACGCCAAACTTTTTAATAACGGATTTTTCTATTTTCTCACTAAGCTCAAGAATATCGCTGCCGCTTGCTTTGCCGTAGTTCACCAGCACCAGCGCCTGGTCTTTGTGAACGCCGGCGTCTTCTTTACGGTAGCCCTTCCAGCCACATTGTTCGATGAGCCAGCCCGCGGCGAGTTTGACAGATTGATCCTCGTGGGGATAAGCGGGCATATCAGGGTATTTTGCAGAGAGCGATAGAAATTTGGCCTGATCAACCACCGGATTCTTAAAAAAACTGCCCGCATTGCCGATCTCAGCCGGATCGGGGAGTTTAGAACGGCGTATGGCAATGACAGCTTTTGAAACATCCTGGATGGTCGGGGACTGCACACCCATTTTTTTTAATTCTTCCCGGACAGCGCCGTATTGTGTATGCAAAACCGGTGTCTTGCGCAGGATAAACGTGACATTCAAAATAATATAACGGTCTTTTTCAGCAGATTTAAAAATGCTGTCGCGATAGCCGAACCGACAGTCGTTCACTCCAAAGGCAAATACTTTTTTTTCCGTGCGGTCGTACGCTTCGAGTTCATAAAACGAATCTTTCAGTTCCACACCATAGGCCCCGATATTTTGAATCGGCGCTGCGCCCACATTTCCGGGAATCAGGGAAAGGTTTTCCAGTCCCCCCCAGTTTCGTTTCATGGTAAAATTCACAAACTCATGCCAGTTCTCTCCAGCTCCGGCCCTGACATAGATAAGGGTGTTGTCTTCCTTCACTTCATCAATGCCACGGATATCAATTTTCAAAACCAGCCCATCCACGTTTTTGGAAAACAGGATATTGCTGCCTCCTCCCAGAATGAGCAGCGGTTTTTTTTGATGGAGCAGTTCCTGCAATTCATTTACGGTGGCTATCGAAACAAATTCCGAAGCCTTCACATCCAGGTGAAAACTATTGTATGGTTGAAGAGAGATGTTTTTCTGTACGAGCATAATCAGGGCTTTTGAATCTAGACCGGATCAATATCCGGGACGATGGTCACGGATCTGAATTTCCGGTCGTTTTGTAATATGGCGCGCTGTTGCTGAATCACCTGTTTTGCAAATGCAATGGTACTGCCATTTTTTGGGAGTTTAAGCATCAGCTCCATGATATATTGGTTGCGGATCCTGGCAATCACCGGCTCTCCTGGCCCTGTGAGCCATTTCCCGAAATCTTTATGCAGGTGCAGGGCAAACAAAGAAGCAGCATCCTGCACGATATTCCTGAGTTTGTGTTTGAAGGTAATCCGGATGATCCGGGAAAACGGCGGATAAAAAAACTGCTGCCGCGCCGCGGATTCCTGGGTATAAAATCCTTTAAAGTCGTGACGCATCACGAACTGCAGAATCGGGTGCGCGGTATTGGCTACCTGGATCAGCACCTTTCCTTTACCATCCTTACGGCCGGCCCTGCCACTCACCTGCTCCATCAACTGAAAAGCGCGCTCATTCACGCGGAATTCTGAAAAATTCAAAAGACTGTCTGCATCCAGTATGCCCACCAGATCGACATGGTCGAAATCCAAACCCTTAACCACCATCTGTGTGCCCACCAGGATATCCACACGCTGTTGTTCGAATTGTTTGATGAGCATGTCGTGGGCTGTTTTCCCTCGCACGCTGTCCACATCCATCCGGGCGATATGCGCTTCAGGAAAAATCAACCCGAGTTCTTCTTCAATTTTTTCCGTTCCGAAATTCCGCTGGATAAATTCAGGACTTCCACACGCTGCACAGGTATTAACCGGCGGATAGGAAGTTCCGCAATAATGGCAAAGCAGTTTATTCGTCAGTTTATGAAAGGTCAGGGAGACATCACAGTTCTTACACTGGGGAATCCAGCCGCAGATCTTGCAGACCTGGTATGGCGAATAGCCGCGCCGGTTGCGGAAAAGGATCACCTGCTTTTTATTGTTCAGGCTTTCCTGAATGGCTTCCTGCATGGCGGGCGTACAGATCACTTTTGAACCGTCTTTCTGAAAAAATTTCTTGGTGTCGATCAGCCGTATAACGGGCATGGCTACCTGCCCAAACCGCTCCAGCAGTTCGGCAAGTCCGTATTTGCCTGTAACGGCATTATAATAACTTTCTACAGACGGCGTCGCACTGCCCAGCACGGTCCTGGCCTTGAACAGGGAAGCATAATAAATCGCCGTATCCCGGGCATGATAACGGGGCGCCGGATCCTGTTGTTTATAGGAACTGTCGTGCTCCTCATCTACGATCACCAGTGAGAGATCGGTAAAGGGCAGGAATAACGCGGAACGGGCACCCAGCAAAATTTTTACTTCGCCCTTTCTTACTTTGTTCCAGATCTCAAATCGTTCATTCTGGCTGAACCGGCTGTGATAAATACCCAGCCATCCGCCGAAATGGGTTTGCAGCCTGCGCACAATCTGGGAAGTCAGCGCGATCTCCGGCACGAGGTATAATACCTGTTTGTTTAACAGAAGCTGTTCTTCGATCAGTTTGATATAGACCTGTGTTTTACCACTGGAAGTATACCCATGCAGGAGACAAACATTTTTTGTTTCGAAATGTGTTCGTATGGTTGTAAGAGCCTGTTCCTGTACAGGTGACAGCTCAAAATCGATGTGGATGTTACGCGGCAGAACGCGTAACCTGTCCACCGGCCGTTGCTCGGCGACCAGGATATTTTTAGTGATCAGGGCTTTCAGTTGCGCGTCGGAAGCGCCTGATTTTTTCAACAACGCCGCACGCGAAACCTCCGGTTCCGTTTTCTGAATATGCAGAAAAGAAAGCAGCAGTTCCATTTGTTTTTCGGCACGCGACCATTTTTTGTCCTGGTTCAGCAGTGCCTCCAGTTTTTCTTCCGTCGCATAATCGTTGTGCAGGGTAATAAAGGTTTCTGTTTTCGGTTTGTATAATTCTTTTAGAGATTCATACACAAAACAAACTGATTTGTCGATCAGTCTTTTCACCACCGGATACACAGCAGAACCATGAAGGATTTCCTGTACTTCCGGGATCTTCAATTCCCTTTTTAACAAAAGCGCTTCGGCAACCAGGTACTCGTCATGATCCAGCGAAGAGAAGTCGTCGCCGAATGTTTCGTTGAACACCAGTATGCTCTCACTGCTCAGTTTGAAATGGGCAGGCAGGGAGGCGGCCATGACTTCACCCTCCGAACACATATAGTATTGAGCGATCCATTCCCAGAGTGCTAATTGTTCGGGATAGATCAGCGGCTCCACATCCAGCACCGATTCAATCGGCCTTGGATCAAAGGCTTCGGGTTTATCCGTCAAAAACCTTTTGATGATGCCCGCATATTTTTTGTTTTTGAGTGAAACTTCCACCCGACAGCCGGGTTTCAGACCATGCAACAAATCATCGGGTATAAACCAGGTGTAGTTTTTCGGAAGGGCCAACGGTATAATAATTTCTGCGAACAAATGGAAAACTTTGTATAATGATAAACAACCAAAGACCAGTTTAAGTTTATAATCCGGGGTCCTGTATCCAGGAAACGCCGTAAGATTTTAGTTTGGATTCCATGATTTCATAAACCTTTTGTTTGTACCTGGAAATATCCTTCAAACTAAAACCATCCGTAGGAATTTCCTCCAGGAAAACCGCCCTGGATCTGCCGTGTTTTAAGCTGAGCAGCGAATGATGGTTCATCAGGGAATAATTATCGAGGAACAAAATGGGTTTAACGGGCGTCTGCGTTTCAATTGCGATCCGGAAGGCCCCGTCGTAAAATGACTTTAAAGGTTTTCCGGTTTCATTGAATGTGCCCTCAGGAAAAATACCGATGGAAATATGATGTTTGAGGAGCGACTTCAATATCCGAACACTTTTTGCGCGGCGTTCCGTGCTGCCCCGGTCTACCATCACCGCCCCGCGGCTATAGATAAATCCAAATACCGGAATTTTTTTGATCTCTTCCTTACCCAGCATCCGGAATGGTTGTTTGCGGATGGCTTTGAACAGGCAGGGTATATCCATATAGGAAGTATGGTTGGCCAGAAAAACGTAATTTTCTGAAGGATGATAGGTGGATTCAAAAATATTCTGGTGTCGGATGCCCAGAAGAAAATACCAGACATCGGCCCAGATCTTGGCCATATACCAGATCAGGTTTCCACCCCGGCGTTTTCCGAATAATGAAAAAATGAGCACCAGCTGAAAAGCCAGCAGGGTGAAGAAGATGAACCATAATAGTGCGTAGATCGTATATAGTTTGCTGAGAAAACCCTTCATTTTAATTATTAATGATTAATTATTAATGATTAACGAT
>JBGPBW010000140.1:0-12664 GCA_041481385.1 Puia sp. | reverse complement strand
CCTGGTCATCACCATGTAATAAATGAATATAATGTCCGGTCGCCCGGTTCAGGCAGGTTTCAAAATTTCGCAGGCTTCCAACATTCCGTGGCTGGCGGAAATATCCAACCCTGCCCTTACCAAGTTCCCTGACCAGATTTTCCACATCAGTGTCCGTACTGAAGTCGTCCACGACTTCAATCTGCATGATATCCGGACCAGGATCCTGCTGTAATACCGAATGAAGATTTTCAATAAGGTACCGGCTGCAGTTGTAAGCCGGAATCATTACAGACCATCGGGGTCGATACAAATGATCCGGCAAAGGATGTATCAGCGGCGGGCTTTGGGGAATACGTTCAGACATGCAGTGTAATCATTCAGTTTCGAAAATGATGCGTTCATTCAGGCTCCTGTCTCAAAGAAATGGGAAATGCAGGCCTGACCACTCCGGCCCATTTACCATATCCGTCCCGGGAATTCTTGTAATCTTCCACATGAAAAGACAAACAGGACTCCAGGTAAAAAAGGCGCACAACAGAATTCCTGACTATAGCAATCGAGACATAGTAAAGACCATCATTTAAAAAATTTCCAGGAATCAAGGACTCTCCCCGTACAATGCCCCTTCTCAAGTGATAATTCTGTGAAGAAAGTTCAAAAATCAATTCACCCGAATCATTGTACACCTGTAATAGCGCCAGAATTTGTCCGGGTTCTTCCACATCGTATTCAAATTCAAATTCAATACGTAGTTCAGTTCTTACATCGATAACGCGGGAATCATTCAGGTATCCGGGAATCAGCTCCACCTTTCGCATGCGAATCATTTCATTGCCTGGCATCACGGTCTGCAGGGTGTAGTCGGTACCCAGGAACTGTTCCCCGCTTTTATGCATGTAACCTGCCAGAACAGATTCGGAATCTCCGGAAGCTATAATCCTTCCTTTGTCCAGCACCAATGCCCTGTTACAGGTATTGCGAAGCGTCTGAATATTATGGCTAACAAAAAGAATGGTCTTTCCATCTTCCCTGGATATAGATTTTATTTTATCCAGACACTTCATTTG
The DNA here is from genome assembly GCA_041481385.1 of Puia sp. GTDB lineage: Bacteria > Bacteroidota > Bacteroidia > Chitinophagales > Chitinophagaceae > Puia. Next base: position 11,615 of record JBGPBW010000140.1, on the reverse strand, counting down.
AAATTCCGCATCACCTACCGCAAGAACTTCATCTATAATCAAAATTTCCGGGTCGAGGTGTGCGGCAACAGCGAAAGCAAGTCGTACATACATTCCACTGGAATATCTTTTAACCGGCGTATCCAGAAAACGGGACACACCTGAAAAATCAATGATCTCATCGAATTTGCGCTCAATCTCTTTTTTCTTCATCCCCATAATATGACCATTCAGGTAAATATTTTCCCGACCAGTCAGTTCACCATGAAAGCCGGTGCCCACTTCCAGCAGGCTCGCAATTCTTCCATTGCCGCAGATTCTGCCTGTGGTAGGAAGGGTAATTCTGGAAATGATTTTCAGCAGGGTGGATTTACCTGCGCCGTTTTTTCCAATCAGTCCCAGCACTTCTCCCTGTGTTACTTCGAAGTTGACATTCTGAAGGGCCCAGATATGTTGCGGACTTTCCGATTCGGTCTCCTTAAACCTTGTATTCCTGCCGGTCCACCAGTCACGCAGATCTTCTTTGAATGATCGGGAACCCAACGCACCCAGTCTGTAATATTTGGAAATATCTTTTGCCTCGAGGAGTTTTTTTGCCATGACTATATTACATCCATAATTTGAATTTCCCTTTTGTTGAACAAGATGACACCAGTCATCAGGATGATGCCTGTCGTCAGCACACTCAGCAACAGATAGCCCAATGGCAGGGGATGGGGTTTTAGAATAGAAGACCTGAATATTTCGATAATGGGAGTCAGCGGATTGAGCCAAAAGAAAATTGCATATTTCTGGGGAATGAGCGAAGCAGGATATACTACGGGTGCTGCAAACATAAACAGTCGCAACAGAAACTGCATGATATTGTCCAGGTCCCGGTATTTTGCCGTGAGCACACTGATGATCAGTCCGCAACCCAGTGCAAAACAGGCTGTCAATAAAATCAGGAACGGGATCAACAGCAACTGCAGGTTCAGATAAATGGGTGTTCCTTTTACAAAATAAAATAAACAGACCACCAGGAATAGCAGGAGCTGAATGGAGATACGGAAGGAATGGAATAATACACTACTGAGGGGTACAATCAGACGCGGAAAATAAACCTTATTAAAAATATAGGCGTTGTATTGAAAAGTATTCATGGTCGTAGAGATGCAGTCGGCGTAATAAGACCAGATTATAATGCCCGGAAGATAAAACAGCAGGGGAGGTATTCCATCCGTTGAAAGTTTTGCCACCCGATGGAAAATAACAAAATATACAAAAGTGGTAAATAAGGGTTGCAGGAAAACCCAGACTGGTCCAAGGATGGTTTGCTGATAACTGGCGATAATATCCCGCCTCACAAATCGGAACAAAAGGTCTTTATATTGAAATAGTTCCCGAAGGTTGAAACGAAACCAGGGACGCTGAGCCGATATTTCCCATTGCCATTCTGCTTTTTTCTCCATGACTGCAAAAGTTCTGATGCGTTACGGAAAAGTAAAGCATTTTCGCCTATTTATGAAACACGCATAAGGCCTAACGCATAACGCATAAAGCATAAAGCATGAGGCGTAAAGCATAAGGCATAAAGCATAAGGCGTAAAGCATGAGGCGTAAAGCATGAAGCGTAAAGCATAATGCATAAAGCATAAGGCGTAAAGCATAAGGCGTTAGGCGTTAGGCGTTAAGCGTTCAGCGTAAATCAGGAATTTAAGTTTTCGAGTGAAGAATTTTCGATTGTTTTTATTTTAGCCAGCAGGGTTTCTGAATCAAAGGGCTTGGCCAGAAAATAATCCGCTCCGGCATCATAGGCCTTTCTTTCCACATCGGGCAGACCGGACATGATATACACGGGTGTATCCTTGAGATAGGTGTTTTTTATCTCCCTGCAGGTATCCAAACCATTCCCATGGTCCAGTTTGATATCCAGTAATATCAAATCGGGTTGCAAAAGCCCCACTGTTTTTATGATTTCATCGGCATCTGTCAGTGGGCAAATCCTGCAGTGATAGGCCTGCAGTAAAAACCGCAGACCGTGTAACAAGTCCAGATCATCCTCAACGATCATTATCTTTAACATAAACAGAGATTCTATATATTAATACTTATATGATGCCAAAAAGGTTTCTATCCATATAAAGAAAGATATAAATACCTGTGTATTTAAATCTACAGATTGAACAATAATGCAATTCCCAATTTTGGAATTCTAATCGTCTCCGATCAGTTCGTCCAGTTTTTCATCGCTGATATCATCTGCATCGCGCGACAAAGGATTTTCGGTCTCCTCGAAGGCATTTGAAGATCCCAGGTGAGTGTTTTCCGTTATTTTTTTGCTGTCTATGCCTTTATTTTTCCCTTCTTCCTTTGTCCGATCTTTATAATCTTTTTTCATTATTGACGCATTTCTATAACACCCACATCTGTTGGCTGACCGTCAACGACAAGCACATCTTGTTTAAAACTATCCCTGTACGGTGGCCTGCCTTCCATCATTAACGTATAGTTACCCGGCTTAACGTTTGTTATCATAAAGTTACCCTGAATTACCGGACTATTCAAGGTATCTGTCCTGGAAAATAGCCAGGCACGTGAAGCGCCATTTGATGGATTAACAGACCCTTTTACGGGACTATTCCAAAACAACCGGAATGCCATCGTTGCGCTTAATAAAATAAGCATGAACAACAACAGCAGAAAATTTGATTTGTAATGTTTTATGTTCATGTCAAAACAACAATAGCAATAATTATTCCTAAAGCGGCTAATTTCATAGATCATGTCTTCAGCTAAAAATACGATCGGCATTGCCGGCGCCGGTATTGCCGGACTCGCAGCGGGTATTTTGTTGCAGGAGGCCGGTTATATGGTCAAAATCCTGGAGTCCGGATCCATTTCCGGTGGCCGCATTCAAAGCCAGACGATGAACGGATACCTCATTGAAGCAGGTCCTGAATTTATTCACGGAAATGCCAAAGAGACCATCAGACTCCTGAAGAAATACCATATTCCTTTTGTACCGGTCAACGGAAAAATGTATAGTGCCCGCGAAGGACATCTTCTGGAAACCGCGGATATGAACGGTGACTGGGATAAGCTTTTAATTCAAATGAAAAAGTTGAAAAATGATTTACCATTCGGAGAATTCCTCCTGAAATATTTCCCGGGAACGGATCATCGTGAAGTAAGGGAGACTGCCATCCGTTTTGCGGAAGGGTTTGATCTTGTCGATATAAATACGGCCAGCACACAGGCACTTGCGGCAGAGTGGCTGGCGGGAGAATCCGCGCAATATCGTATCCCCCGCGGTTATTCTACCTTAATACGTTCAATGGAAGATGAATTCATTTCAGCCGGCGGGAAAATATTATTTCAGCAACCGGTGGAATCGGTAGATTGGACTGCAAAAAAAATCCAGGTAAACGTGAACAAGGGTCAACCATATATTGTGGACAAGCTGATCGTCAGTGTCCCGGTCAGTATGCTGAATCCTGCAGCGACAGATTTTCAGCGGCTTTCATTTAATCCTTCGCCGGATGAACATCTCAATACATTTGGTCAAATCGGATATGGAACAGTTATTAAACTGGTGTTGATCTGGCGGTCTGCTTTCTGGAAAACCCGGATTCCGGATGCCCATTTTATATTTTCAGATTGTTTCATTCCGACCTGGTGGACGCAATATCCGCAGGATCTGCCCTTGCTCACGGGTTGGCTGGGCGGGCCTGCTGCCGCAGTTGTTTCACAAGAGCCGGACAGCTATTTTCTGCAACAGGGACTGGAAAGTCTTTCAATTGTCTTTTCTGTTCCTGTATCGGAATTAAAAAACAAACTGGTTGACTTCCGGGTGTTCAACTGGGCGAAGGAACCATGGAGCCGGGGAGCATATAGTTATCCAACCGTGAAATCGAGGCAGGCAAAAATTCTATCCCGAAAATCCTGGGATCGGAGAATTTATTTTGCAGGTGAGGCTTTTTATGAAGGACCCCATCCGGGAACCGTGGAGGCCGCAGTAGTCAGTGGTTTGGATACGGCCAGGCAGTTGTTAGCGGAGATATAAAAAAAATAAATGTGTAAAACTACCCGGGACTTGTGGATAATATTTCCATCAGGATCTTCGGCAGACTTGTAAATTCACTTATTAAGTAACCCCATATGCATTCAGTTGAATCGTCACCCTTATCCGACAGAGGTTTTGTTAGTACTGTACATGTTCTGAAAGACGGCGAAATCATTTATTCCCTCCAGGATTTTCTAAAAATTGAAAGTCGGTTTTCGTGGGTAGATAAAAAATATCTGGTTTCAAAAATTCTTGAATTGCAAAAAAAAACGGATGATCGCCGCCGGTCCTTCCTTGTGCTTTATGAGGATGGAAACCAGATCCGTGAATACGTGAACATGGATCAGACGTTTAAGCCACTCCCTTATTGCTGAGTTTCCCCTTCTGACTCCTCGTCCTCTTCCTTTAACAGCTCGTCGTCCAGATCTTTTCCAAACAGATCCCCCGATTGACTCGCCTCCTCCAGCTGTTCACCCTCATTGTCTTCTTCGTCAAGACTCAAAGAACCGACAGGCAAATCGGCATCATATGAAGAACCAAAGGGTTCACTCAATAATTTTTTTTCCAACGGACTCACATCGTTTTCTGCTGATATGGTATCCTCATCGAATAATTCATCTGCTTCCTCATCGGCTGATGAGAAGGTTTCAGTCTCCGGTAACACATTCCTGCTTTTTGCTGTGCGACCCGCTCCGGGAATGTCTTTTAGTTCCGGCAATTGTAAGGTACCCTGATCAGGTTTCAGTTTTTCCTGATCTTCCGGTGAATCTGCTATATCCTCATGTAGGTATTTTTTCTTTGTCATAATCATTCTTTAACTTGTATGTCCCGAAATTTCATGCCAATCGGCTGGCATTATTTTTTCACCGGTCATTTACTTATCATTTTCAGGAAATCATTTTTTATGAAAAAAATATCTGGTATTTCTTTTGGCTTTATTACACTGATCCTAATGTCTTGTGGCAGTGGTAATTCAAGTCAGAAGTCTGTTGATACAGCTGCGGCTTCCTCATCCATTGACTCCGCAGCGAATAACGGGATACTTCCTCCGTCGGCGGCACCTGGAAACGCCGGCAACTCCTCTCTGGCAGATACGACGTATAAGGATACTACGAAAACGAAATAGATGACAGTTGACGGTTGACGGTTGACGGTTGATTGTTGGCGGTTGGCGGTTGGCGGGTGTAGATGTATAAGTTAAACTTTTTGATTTAACAATTTGGAGATCATTTTCAAATTTCCAAATTTTCAAATTTTCAAATTGTTTTAAGCCTTTTAATCAACTCCATGCATGCCCGGCTGTTGTGATATGGGCATTTCCAAATACCCACTTTATCCTGCCCCGGCATTTTATTTTTATTTTGATCAATGCCCCAGTGCCATTCTTTCCCTGAGTTGTCGAGTATATAATTCCTGATGAAATGCCAGTTTTTCAACAGTGCATTTTTATAGCGGTTGTTTTGTGTAAGCTGCCATGCATTACAAAACCCGACCAGGGCTTCAGCTTGTGGCCACCAATGTTTTTCAGTAATTCGTTTTCGAGTCTCCTGATTGAATTCATACCAGAGGGCTCCATCTTCATCCAATCCCTCCATAGCCGCCCCGGTGATCCGGATCGCATTTTTTTTAGCAAGGTGCACCAAATCGGCGTCCGCTATGGCTTCAGCACAGGATTGCAATAACCAGCCGGCTTCTATATCATGGCCATAGGATATGACACGGTCGTCCATTTTCCAGTTTTCGCTGAAAAATAAACCCAGGTGATGGGTTTGCTTGTGGATGATTTTTTCATTAAAAATCTGAAGCAGCCCCTGAATATCCTGCCTGAGTTTAACCGAAGGATATACGGCATACAGGTTGGCATAGGCTTCAACCAGATGCAGGTGGGTATTCATGGTTTTAGCTGCATTTTCATCTTTTGAACTGAGCCTCTTGTCCTGAAGGAACGTCCAGTCCCTTGAAAATGCATCGATATAACCGCCATTAACGGGATCCCGGCTGTACTGTTCTATAAGCCCGTATAATAAAAGAGCCTGTTCCAGCGCTTCGGGATTCTGACTGGCCCGGAAATATTCGCTCATACCATAAATCCCGAAAGCCTGGGCGTATACCTGCTTATAGGGCTCGTGCATCCTGCCCTGCCAGTCGACCGACCAATAGAGGCCGCCAAAATCCGGATCCGTTAAATAAGCCCTGAGGTACTGATATGCACGGGAGGCCAGTTCCAGGTAAACCGGATGATGGAACTGATTGTATGCCGCAGAAAAAGTCCAGAGTATGCGTGCATTCAATACTGAACCCCGTGGCGCCTGCTTATGCACGATATTTTCCTGGTCAATCCTTCCGTAAAACCCCTCATGGTTTGTGTCCACCGCAAACTTTTCCCAATACCGCAGAATTTGATCGAGTTCTGATTCTAATTCAGCAGGCAGGGCTTTCCAGGCTGCGTCCAGGAGGAAGGAATTGTTCGGGTCATTCATGAAAGAACCGCCTTTTTCTTCTGCACGTTTTTCTTTTTTTCCAGTTTACGGTTACTGTCGATAAGCAGGTTGATCTGCATAACCGACTGAACAGAAGTAAATCCATCCGCCGGAGTATGGATGGCGTAGTCCAGTAATTTTTCCACCGTACTAACAGCCACATGTATGCGCGTATCTGAAGAAGCATAATAGATATATAGGGTTCCGTCGGGATCGTTGATCCAGCCGTTTGAAAAAACCACATTGGACACATCGCCAATGCGTTCATCACCTTCCGGCGCGAGAAAATATCCTGAGGGTTTGTAGATCTGTTTAGAAGGATCCTGCAGATCCGTTATAAAAACATAAAGCACATAACGTAATCCGGCGGCCGTATTTCTGACCCCGTGGGCGAGGTGCAGCCAGCCGAGCCTGGTTTTTATAGGTGCGGGACCCTGACCGTTTTTCAATTCATATACCGTATGATAGATCTTACGGTCCATGATGAATTCCCTGGATATGACGGCTTCTTCCATACATGTCGCCAGACCAAAACCGATACCGCCTCCCTTACCGGCTTCGATAAAATTGTCCTGAGGTCTGGTATAAAAAGCATATTTACCCTGAACAAATTCCGGATGCAATACCACGTTGCGCTGCTGGGCAGAAGGTGTGACGAGGTTTTTCAGCCTTTCCCATTGCACCAGGTCGCGGGTGCGTGCGATGGCACATTGTGCGATGGCGGCCGACTGATCGCCCTCGGGAGCGGACGGATCCCGCATTTCTGTGCAGAACAATCCATAGAGCCATCCGTCTTCATGGGCAGTGAGCCGTATATCATAGAAATTTGTTTCCTGATTGTTCAGGGCAGGCATGGTTACCGGCCGGTCCCAAAACCTGAAACCATCAACACCATTATCACTTTCAGCAATGGCAAAAAATGATTTCCGGTCCGACCCCTCCACCCGGGCCATCAGCAGGTATTTATTTTTCCACTTTATGGCTCCCGGATTCAGGACGGCATTAATACTCACGCGTTCCATCAACAGGGGATTGGTCTTTTCATTCATATCGAATCGCCAGGACAACGGGATATGATCGGATGTTAAAACGGGGAATTTATATCGGTCGAATGGACGACCGGCTTTTTGCTTTAGTTTTTTATTTTTTCTTTCGAGCATAACCTGATGCTCTGCCTGAATTGCTTCCAGCTTTTCATAAAATGCTTTCTTCATTTGTACAAGGTTTAATTCTCCAGCCTGGACCACCAGGTTTTTTTCAGGATGATAATGATGATGGTTAAGAGTGCAATGGTTACAAGCATAGGGGTTTTCATCCACAATACCAGGTACATCGGCAGGATGGTCAGGCAGCATTGGGCAATGATGCCAATGGCAACATTAAACATGTCCAGACCGAAACGGCGGTTTGGTTGAAATTCCGGGTTCTCCTTTTGTACAAGCAGACGGATGGGTTTCCAGAATCCCCATGGACGTACTGTGGTATAAAATTTCTTCAGGGTTTCGGTATCGGTTGGTTCAGATGTATAAGTCCCGACAACACAACCCAGGATGGAAATCAAAAATAAAAGTGGCCATAAATAGAGGGGTAGTCCCGGAAACAAGGGAAAGAATAATGCTGCAACGATGCCCGCTGACATGCCCCAGAAAAAGCCGTTGGCATTAAAACGCCACCAATACCACTTGAACATATTGGCGGCAATATAACCGCCATAAAGCGCACTGACGATCCATTGCAGGACACTGTTTACATTCTTTACAAAAAATCCAAGCAGGATGCTCAGTAAAACCATGGCAACACCGACCGCATAGTTCCGGTTGATGATCTGGTGGTTGGTCGCTTTCGGATTGATGTATTTGATATAGATATCATTCACCACATAAGCCTGCGCTGCATTCAGGGTTCCTGAGAATGTACTCATGAAAGCACCCAACAGGCCGGTGAATAACAATCCCATAATACCCGCGGGAATAAATTGTATGATGGCTGACGGTAATATTTTTTCGAAATCGGTCCCGGAAGGTGAGGAGAGATTCAGTTGGTTATAATTCAATAATGCCAGCACCGTCAAACCGATAATCAAAGAATAACGGATGGGCAACAACACAATGGAAACGAAGCCGGTCATCTTGGATGCTTCTTTGGGTGACCGGGTAGATAAAATTTTCTGCATATCGTAATTGGGTGCAGGACCCGCGAGACTTGCAAAACTTCCTTTGAACAGCATCATCATAAAGAAGAATCCGAAAGGACTGAATCCATCTTCTGCAATTTTTTTATTTGCGTCGGTTATAATGGCCGACCAGTCAAGGCCGAGTTGTTTGCCGAAAAAGGGACTTTCCCAATCCTGAGGAACATGCAGGTGATGTCCCCGCAACCGGATGATGGCGATCACACCCACAGCAATACAGGCCACGGTAAGAATAATATATTTGATCAGGTCTCCGATCACAATGCTGTGCATACCTCCGATCACTGAATAAAATGTGGCAAACAAGGTGAAGATGATGCCATAAATATGAGGTACATATTCCGGCGACACATAAAAAGGAATATATGGCTGCACTGAATTCCAGGGAATAAATATTTCCATGAATTTCCCGAGACCCACAAAGCCATATGCGAGAAATCCAAAACATCCGAGCAGGGCAAATATCACCACACTGATATGAGAAGCATTTACCCGACGGTCGCTTCCGAAACGGGTAGCCAGCCATTCTGCCCCGGTAGTGGCATTAGATCTGCGTAACCATTTGGAAAGGTACATCATGAGGAAAACCTGGTTGAACACCGGCCATAACCATGGGATCCAAATGCTCTTCATTCCATAAACAAAACAGAGCGCCACCATCCACATGGTGCCGCTGATGTCAAACATGTCTGAAGCATCACTGAGCCCGAGCAGCCACCAGGGAAGGGCTTTTCCGCCCATCAGATAACTGAGTTTATTTTGCCTCGCTTTTTTTCGGAGCACCCATCCGATTGTTACCATGGAACCCAGGTATAAAAGAACGATGCTGATATCAAGCCAGGTTAATTTCACGTTGCGGGTTAATGATTTACAGATCCGAATAAGATGTCCGGTGCATCAGGTAACTGTCAATATGATTCACCGAAATATTGTTCCGGTATTTGGGATCAACTGAAATACTTTTCCATTCCGGACTGTTTCCAAATGCTTTCCAATGCGCATTGCGGGATAAAGTATCATTAAACACCACCATATATTCCAGGTTGGGCATTTTACTTCCGCTGATCACATCCCCATAAAAAATGGCCTGGAAATCCAGCCTCTTAAATAAAATAATTTCTCCCCCTTCATTGAACATTTCCACTTTGGTCCGGTGGAGTTGTTCCGTAGGGGATTCATAACTCCTCAATTCATATACAGCGTCGGGATTTGATTTCAGTGTTGTCGGAGTAATTTTGGGTTGATATTCAAAAGCCTGGAGCAGGGTTGACGATACACGTACAAAAGGGAGATTGGCGGTATCCGCATCTAAAAATGTTTTCGCATTATCCTGGTAGTTCTGATCGCCATTAATACTTGTTTTGCTTTTTCGCCACACATCCATGGAGATGTAGGGTATCAGCAATACGATTTGTTTTATTCTGGCGGTATCATTGGAAATGGGTTTGAATACACCGATATTTTTAATGCCCATGCGGTGCATAGCCGGAAGCCAGACATCTTTAAGGTAGAGATCAGTGGCATCTGCCTGGGCCGCTGACTTCAGCGAATAAATTCGGATTTCATAAATATCTGACTGTGCAGTGGCCAGAAGGAAAAAACTGTTCAACAGCATGATGCCGGTTGCCCGGAAGATCCAATTTTTCATTTATACAGGTTTTTTGATTTGATTCCGTTTTCAAATAAAATTTTGCCGTTTAGCGACATTTCTTTGAAATCGGTGGCGGAAACCGCACCCGGATAAGGTACATAATACTCCGCATTTCCCTGCTGCTTTTTACCGGCATTACGCCATGCCAGTACATAAGCAATCTGATGGGAGGCGATTGCAGGAAAGAAAACCTTTGTCCACCAGTTGCTGTCCGGCACTTCATTATATCCAAATTCGGTAAGTGCCGGTATTTTACGGTGTGCAGCGGCAATACTGTCAACCATGTCCAGGTCGCGGCTGAGGAATTTGGCAAATGCCGTATTTTCCTTGAGGGCATTGGCCTGGTAAATATCAAACCCCAGGATATCAATATATGGATCGCCCGGATATCTTTCCAGGTATTCTATGCCACTACTGAATTTGTCGGTATTAAAAGCATATAAGAGATGATGGATATTTTTTTCTGTCCGGAAGTAATGAATGGTATATCGCCAGAGCTGGATCATTTCATCCGGACTGCATTGATTCTTTCCCCACCAGAACCAACCGCCGTTGAGTTCATGAAATAACCTCAGGATGACAGGAATGTGTTCCCCATTTTTTCCTTTCAGACTGTTGAGGAAATCTGCAACACGATCCATCCATACCGTATACAGCGCGTTCTTTGACCCGCCGGGAAGAATGGAAGCAACAGTCCCGGGTTTATTGTCCCAGGCTGTGCCACCCGTAAGCGGGTTGTTCAAATGCCAGCTCAATGTAATTACAGCACCGCGCTCATAAGCCTCACGGATGAACCGTCGGGTTTTTTCGAATGGAACACTGTCCAGGTTATAAGCAAGACCCAGTTCTGTTCTTCCAAGGTCAAAACCAAAAACGGCGGGATACTGACCGGTGATGTCCCTTATATCACTCCGCCCGTCGATATATTTCCAGCCAACGCCGTAACAGGGATCGTCCTGATGACCGAAGAGTATATTTTTTCCGATTAGTCCGAAAAGATTTTTATACAGAGCCCTGGTTTCTGCAGTAGCCAAAGGATCACTGCAATCCTGGCCAAAACCCGGTTGTGATAATAGGCAAGCCGAGAAAAGAAAACAGGAGATTGCCTTTTTTTTCATATAATTCACTGATTCTCCAAAGCTATTTTTCATAAACACCTTAAATAAATACTTTATTAGCTTTTACTGGTATTATTTTACGCATTTTTGAAGTGTTCCCGCACGTTTCCCAACGCCAGCGAGTATATCCCGGTAATTAGTATGTTCATTT
>JBGPBW010000139.1:0-12692 GCA_041481385.1 Puia sp. | reverse complement strand
TGCATTATGAAAATGGTAGACTCTTTCGAAAAAATTCCACTGGAAATTTTCCCGAATGCGCAAACCGGATCTGAGTTCGTTGCCCGACAAATCGCAGCGCTTATCCGTGAAAAACAAAAAAATGACAAGCCTTGCGTACTTGGACTTTCTACTGGAAAATCTCCTTTGAAATTATATGAGAAACTGATCAGGATGCACCGGGAAGAAGGGCTTAGTTTTCGAAATGTGGTATCTTTTAACCTGGATGAATATTATCCGATTGAACGCAGTGCGCAACAGAGTTACTTCAGGTTCATGAATGAAAATCTGTTTAATCATATTGATATCAATCCCAAAAACTGTCATGTCCCTAATGGTGAGTTGCCGAAAGATGAAATGAAATCTTTTTGTGCCGGTTATGAAATGTCTATCGCAGAAGCAGGCGGGATCGATTTGCAAATTCTGGGCATCGGTTCAAACGGACATATTGGTTTCAATGAACCCGGTTCCAGCAGGTTTTCGAAAACCCGGGTAACGCCATTGGATAATTCTACGCGGTTGTCCAATGCCGGAGATTTTGATAGTGTAACCCAGGTCCCCCGTTTATCTGTCACGATGGGAATCAGTACAATCCTTAAAAGCAAGAAAATAATTTTGATGGCCTGGGGAAGCAACAAAGCACCAGCAATTCAGAAATCACTCGAAGGTCCGTCTACGGAAGAAATGCCGGCCTCTCTCCTTCAACAGCACGAGGATACCCTGTTTGTTTGCGATGAACCTGCAGCATCCGACCTCATTCGTTTCAAGGCACCCTGGCTAACCGGCGATTGTGACTGGAATAGTGATATTCTGCGTAAAGCAGTTGTGAAAACTGCCCTAAAACTGGAAAAACCCATTCTGAGTTTAACAGACAAAGATTATAATGATCATGGATTAAGCGATCTGCTCGCCGTGAAAGGTGATGCCTATGAGATAAACCTGGAAGTTTTTTATATGTTACGGGATAGTATTACCGGATGGCCGGGTGGTAAAAACCAGCCTTTGCCAAATGCCCCGGAGAGAATGGAACCCTACCCGAAAAGATGTCTGATTTTTTCTCCGCATCCCGACGATGATATCATTTCAATGGGCGGCACATTTATGCGTCTCCACGATCAGGGGCATGAAGTGCATGTCGGCTATCAGACTTCAGGAAATATCGCCGTGACGGATGAATTTGTGACCCGTTTTATTGACTTTGCCGTAGGATTTGAGTCGATGTTCGGTATCGATAATAAGCGATCTACAGAAATTCTGAGCAACGCCAAACTGTATTTGAAAGAGAAAAAATCTTCCGGCATAGACTCCCCTGAAATCAGGAATATTAAAGGGTTAATCCGGCGTTGTGAAGCCAGTGCCACCTGCCGGTATGTCGGCATTCCCGAAACCGGTATTCACTTCCTGAACCTGCCTTTTTATGAAACCGGTACGATCGAAAAAAATCCCATGAGCGAGGAAGATGTGCAGATTACCATGACTTTACTGCGGAAGATTAAACCCCATCAGGTATATTGTGCCGGCGATCTGGCGGATCCCCATGGAACCCATAAAGTTTGCCTGGAAGTGGTGTTTGAGTCCATGAAACGACTCAAAAAAGCCGGTGAATCCTGGGTTAAGGATTGTTGGGTCTGGTTATATAAGGGCGCCTGGCAGGAATGGGATGTATCCGAAATAGAAATGGCCATTCCGATGAGCCCTGACCAGGTCCTGAAAAAACGATTTGGCATATTTATACACCAGTCTCAAAAGGATATGGTGCCCTTCCAGGGTTCTGACAGCAGGGAGTTTTGGCAGCGGGCTGAAGACAGAAATGGGAGTACAGCCAATTTATACGCACAGCTGGGTCTGACCAAATATGCGGCTATGGAGGCGTTTAAAAGATGGCATTATTAAGCTTAAGGCTTAAGGCACAAGGCTTAACACTTTCCGATATATTTAGATGTTAAAAAAAGCCAAATGCTTGACATGGATCAATTTCTTTTGAAAAAAACTGATGTTGCAGGAAGAAAAAACCGCTTTGAAAGACGTTTTAACTGAGACCAAACATGAGCCCGCATCACCAGGTTCCAAGTCATCATCTTTGGATCCAACATGGGCTAAAGCGTGGAAAATTCCTTCATTCAGAAGGAAATTATGGATAGGATTGGTGATTTTAGCCGCCATATTTACTGCCCTGCCATTTTTTTTTCAGGCCATCGAAGCCAGGTCGGGCTATTTTTTTACAGACCTGTTTTTGCAATGGCTGCCGGCCTACAATGTGTCCATCGCTGTTTTTTTCCTGATCTGGTCATGCTGTCTGATTCTCATCATTCGCATCTACAGGGATCCGATGATCATGCTGGTGACTTTGTGGGCATATAACGGCGTTACACTGGCCAGAATGGCCTCTATAGGCCTGATTTCATTGAATCCGCCTGCCGGACTCATACCCATGGCCGATCCGATAACCAACCAGTTTTATGGTGCGCATTATATCACACATGATTTGTTTTTTTCAGGACATATGACAACGGTTTTCCTTATTTTTTTATGCCTAAAGAAAAAAACAGACCGACTGTATGCTTTATTGGCTTCCGTAATACTTGGATTTTTATTATTGATTCAGCATGTGCATTATACCGTGGATGTGCTGGCGGCTCCTGTTTTCACCTATGCGGTTTTTCGGTTAGCCTTGCTGTTTACAGAAAAAGAAAAAGTAGCGCTTATTGCGGCCCGAAAGAACTGATTAAAGAAATTTTTTGCGGATACCAAGGCGTATATTTAGACGTTTTATTGAGCCGGGTTAAAATCACATCGGGGATACTAATTTAAAACAGGGCTGGTTAATAGGACTTTATTCATTAATTTTGCCGATAATAAAAAATACATCATTATTTTTAAGTTAATTTCATCCTGTTAAAACATGGGTTTTTTGCAGACTGTTTTTCCTGCTAAAGACTTAAATGCTACCATGATATGAAAAAATTACTAAGTTCTGATTTCGTTTTAAGCGATAAAATAACCCCTGAGCAATCAACATTTTTCCACAAAAACGGGGTGATCTTATTTCGCAATGTCCTTAAACCTGAAACCGTTGCTTTTTTTATCCAGGAAATCAACCGGATTGAAAAGCAACTGCTGGAAGAGAGAAAGGATAAGATTAATGGTGTTCCCTTAAAATTCGGTAAAGACGCTAACGGCACTACGATCATACAGCGTCTTTGTTTTTTATCCCTTTTCAGCCCAACTTTCCATGAATTTCTGCAAGATCCCAGATTGCAGGCCCTTCTGGAACTGCTGCAGCCTTACGAAGGCCGCATCGCAGAAAATGAAAAGGACGGTCTCATTCTCAACCATTACGTACGCACTCCTGAAAGCAACTTCTCTCAAATGGGATGGCATACCGACAGCCCAAGGGATTTGTTCCTGGGTCAGAAGATCATGCCGATGCTGAATGTGGGCATACATTTGGATCCCTGCCCTTTTGAAAATGGTGGTCTGCGTGTCCTTCCCGGTACCCATACCCAGGGTGTACTACGTTTACTCTTTAAGAAAAAATACTTCATAGATAATAATCCTGATGCAAGGGAAATAGGTTTTGATATCAATCCCGGCGATCTTACTGTTCATGACGGTCGAATCTGGCATCGCGCGCAACAATCCCCGCATGTTGGTGAAGCCAGCCGCAGACGGGTAATGTATGTACCTATTATTACTGGTAAATACATGCCCAAAAACGAAAAAAGTAAAACACCTTTTTACCATCGACTGGCTTCCAAAGTACAGAACTAGGAACCATCGAAAATTAAATTACAGCAAATGCCTTTTGCTCTCATAACCGGAGCCAGCAAAGGAATCGGAAAAGCTATTGCGGAAATACTTGCTGCCCGGGGATATGATCTGCTCCTGGTTGCACGATCCGCCGATTTGCTGGAAAAAGTCTCCGCAGAAATTCATGCAGTCTCCAAACGAAATTGTCAGTGGCTGGCACTGGATCTGGCCGGCAGCCAGTCTGCAGAGGCAGTCTTTGAATGGTGTGATAAAAATAAGTTTGCAGTTTCTGTCCTGGTAAACAACGCTGGTTATGGTCTGAGCGGACCATTTGAAAAATATTCGCCGCAGGAACATGCCGATATGCTGCAGCTCAATATCATTACACTGACAAAATTAACAAGACTTTTATTACCTAATCTGCGGGAGCAGACGGCCGGATATATCCTCAATATCGGCAGTTCAGCTTCTTATCAAGCCGTACCTTTTCTTTCGGCATATGCCGGTTCCAAGTCATACGTTTTGAATTTCAGCCGCGGTCTCTATCAGGAATTTAAAAATACGAACCTGTCCGTCACCTGCATTTGTCCGGGCCCGACGGATACCAATTTTGTGAACCGGGCCAATGTGGGAAGCAAGGGTCAAAAAGCAGCTGAGAAATTTAATATGACGCCACAGTCTGTTGCACAAATTGCCGTGGATAGCCTGTTTCGCCGTCGGCCTGAAGTGATTGCCGGCGGTTTGAATAAACTCAGTGCTTTCTTTGCCTGGCTACTTCCCAAAGCCCTTATAGAAAGCATTGCGAAAAAATTATACGACTAACGCCATCTCAGGATGTAAAAACCGCCCGCGCGAATAGTACAGAGAACCCATGGTTTACCTTAGCTAAATCATTAAGATCATAACCAGTCGTTCAGATTTACAATTCATTCAATGTTCAAATACGCACTGATATTTTTTTTTCTGATAGCCTCTTCCGGTGTAACCCGCGGGCAGGATGGAATTCACCGGATAAAAACAGGTGCAGATCAAACCGAAATATATTTTCACTTACTGCGTGGTAAACGGGTTGCCGTTGTCGCGAATCCGACATCGCAAATCGCTGGTGTGCCATTGGTGGATAGCCTACTGCATTCCGGTATCCGCGTGGTTAAAGTATTTGGTCCGGAACACGGATTTCGGGGCAATGCCAGCAATGGCGCTACGGTTGCGGACAGTTTTGACTCGGCAACCGGCATTCCTGTTGTTTCTTTATATGGAAAAAAATCGCTGCCCTCACAGGCAGACCTGCAGAATGTAGATGTACTCGTTTTTGATATACAGGATGTTGGTGCCCGGTTCTTTACTTATATCATCACGCTTCAGCACATTATGCAAGCCTGTGCTGTATTTCATAAACCTCTGTTCATTCTTGACCGACCGAATCCCAATGGTTATTACGTTGATGGTCCGGTTCTCGAAGACTCGTTACGGTCCGGCGTTGGACTGCAGCCCATACCTATCGTACACGGTATGACCATTGGGGAACTCGCGCGAATGATTAATGGTGAAGGCTGGTTACCCGATCGAAAAAAATGTGATATACGCATAATAAAACTTGCAAATTACACTCATGCGTCACATTATGTCTTACCCGTGCCACCCTCACCAAACCTCAATACAGCTGAGTCAATAGCGTTATATCCCAGTATCTGTCTCTTTGAAGGAACCGTGATTAGTCTGGGCAGGGGAACAATGCGCCCGTTTACCATGCTGGGCGCACCCGCATTAATCGGAAAATATACATTTAGTTTTAAGCCGGTATCCATTCCCGGAATGAGCGAACACCCTTTGTATCAGGACTCTCTATGTTTTGGTATAAATCTGGAGGATGTTGACCTCCGGGATTTGCGCAGGAAAAAACAAATCGACCTGCATTGGTTAATGGAATGTTACCGTGCATATCCGCAGAAGGAAATATTTTTTGATGCCTCCCGCAGTAAACAAATTGGAAATTTTGACAAACTTGCAGGCACCCCCACATTGCGAAAACAGATCATCGCCGGTCTCTCCGAACAGGCTATCAGGCAAAGCTGGGAACCGGCACTTGTACAATTTAAAATCAAAAGAAAAAAATACCTATTGTATCCTGATTAGATGACAGATGACAGATCACAGTAAAGCGTTTAGTTTTTCGGGGTTGACGGTTTAATTTTTGCAACGTTATGTATGATGGCTTTTTGTCTTTGGCACTTACAATGGGCATTAAGCGATTTATACTTAAATTACGTAACTAAAAAAATCAGTTATGGCAAATCAGGATTTAACCAGACGCAAATTTATCCATAATGCCGGTAAAGCCGGCATGGCAGCGGGACTTACCGGATCTGTTCTGACAGGCTTCGCCGGATCCGGGCATGCAAAATTCAATTTTGCAGTTCCTGACCCTGTACCTTATCATCAACAACCCCTTCCTTATGCATACGGCGCGCTGGAGCCGGCGATCGATGCAATGACTATGGAAATACACTACACCAAACATGCGGCCACCTATGCTAAAAATCTGGCCGAAGCGGTGGATGCAGAAAAAGTTGATACTTCAAAAGTTACCCTGGAAGACCTGCTCTCGTCTATTTCAAAATATTCTACAAAAATGAGAAACAACGCGGGTGGCCATTATAACCATTCCCTGTTTTGGGAACTGATGAATGCGCCGGGCAAAACGACAACGCCCTCTCCAGCTCTTATGACCGCCATTCAGCGTGACTTCGGATCGATGGATGCGATGAAAACAAAATTCAATGATGCTGCCAAAGGCCGTTTCGGAAGCGGATGGGCCTGGGTGATTGTAAAAAAAGATAACAAGCTGGATGTGATTTCGACACCGAATCAGGATAATTCCCTGATGGATATTTCTGACGCTAAGGGCATGCCACTCTTTGGCATCGATGTTTGGGAGCATGCTTATTATCTGAAATATCAAAATAAAAGACCGGATTATATTACAGCCTGGTGGACGATCATCAACTGGGATTATATTAATAACCGCTACAGCAGAATCGTATAGGTGGCAAAAAATATTCGCATTTATTATGACCAAGACAAAAGCATATGCTGCCCGTGATGCTGAAGGCGTCCTGGTGCCATGGAATTTCGACCGTCGCACTTTAGGACCAAAAGACGTGCAGATTGATATTTTATATTGTGGCGTTTGCCATTCGGATATTCATCAGGTAAGAAACGAATGGCGCAATTCTATTTATCCCATGGTACCCGGACATGAGATTGTCGGAAGAATAACTCATGCAGGCGCCGATGTTAAAAAATTCAAAGCAGGACAGCTGGCAGCTATCGGTTGTCTCGTGGATTCCTGCAGAACCTGTAACAATTGCAGGGAAGGTCTGGAACAATATTGCCTTAATGGTAATTCACCAACATATAATGGATATGAGCAGGATAAAAAAACTCCGACTTACGGTGGCTATTCAAAAATGATTGTGTCACATGAAGATTTTGTCCTGCATATTTCAGACAAACTTCCATTGCAGAATGTGGCACCGCTGCTTTGTGCAGGCATTACGACCTATTCTCCACTCAGGCACTGGAAAGTGGGGAAAGGTCATAAACTTGCTGTATTGGGTCTGGGTGGCCTTGGGCATATGGCCGTTAAATTCGGAGTCTCCTTCGGTGCAGAAGTTACCATGCTCAGCTCCTCGCCTTCCAAGCAGACAGATGCCCAACGTCTTGGCGCGCATCAATTCATTCTGACAAAAGATCCGGAACAATTGAAAGCCGCTGTGGGTAGTTTCGATTTCATCCTGGACACCGTCTCTGCACCCCATGACTATAATCAATATCTGGGCCTGCTCAAAACAAATGGCGTGCAAATTTGCGTTGGCGCGCCTCCAACACCTGCGGAGATCTATGGGGTCACTCTGATTATGGGAAGAAGAAGCATGGCGGGATCACTGATTGGCGGATTGCCTGAAACCCAGGAAATGCTGGACTATTGCGCAGAGCACAATATAGTTTCTGATATTGAGCTGATCAAAATACAGGACATCCATAACGCCTACGACAGAATGCTTAAAGGCGATGTCAAGTACCGGTTCGTGATCGACCTTGCTTCTTTGTAAATATTCAGTTGAATCAAAAATTAAACAGGCCACCGATACCGATGACGTTGGATTTGGAATCGTCCATGGTTTTCATGTAAGAAAACCGGGCCTCGATATTATGACTGCCATGACCGACGCCAATGCGCACACCGGCATTAACAGCGGGGCCCCATCCAGCCATTTTACTGGAATAATCATTTCCATAATCGTCGGAAACGATATATTGATTGGTGTGGTATCCGAAACCAACACCCCCAAAAAACCCGAATTTGTCTTCAGCTTCCTTGCTGGAACCAGCGCCATAGTTATAGTCGAACATCACTGGAGCGTCGAACATCAGACCAAGGGAATTATCTCCGTAGTTCTGACTGTTATAGTGGCCTGAAATACCAAAACTCATGGGAATACCAACTGACAAAGACGAAGTTTCTGTTTCCATAAAACTTACCTTGGGTGAATACATAATGGCACCTACCGGATCAGCTGAAAAGCCTGACGCTGCTTGAAGCACTACATTGATCCCCACACCCTGCATAAAGGTCTGGGCCTGGCTTACTCCGGCAATGCAAATCAGGAGCATGGAAAAAAATAGTTTTTTCATGTTGTTATTTTGGGGTTAAAAATAAAAACGGGTTATGCTGACTGATTATTGTTGTACTAGGTGTTTACACTTACCCCTTATTTGACGATCGCTTTTTCGATATTGCGGTCAGGTATCAGCCAGCTTATGGAAACAATGCAAAAAAGTATGGCCGAGAATAAAGTATTGAAATACGCCAGTGCGATTGCAAGAATATAACATATAATAGAAAAAATTCCTTTCCGTCTTACGCGAACAAATGCTTCAACCAGTTTGGCGTTATTTTTTGTTATACGCTCAATGCAGATTTGCAGAATGGTAAACGAAATGCCACAGACCAAAAGCAGCACGGCATACAATATGACGGTGTTTTGCGCGAAGTGGTTTTCTCCCATCCATCCCGTTGCAAAAGGAATCAGCGACAGCCAAAAGAGCAGGTTCATATTCGACCACATAATAGATGCATTCAAGTGTGTGGCTGCATTCATCAGGTGATGATGGTTTCCCCAGTAGATGCCCAGATAAACAAAACTCATCAGGTAACTTGAAAAAACAGGCAACTGGTCGATAAGGCTTTTCCAGCTGGTATCATGTGGCGTTTTAATTTCCAGCACCATGATGGTTATGATAATGGCAAGGACTCCGTCACTGAAAGCTTCCAGCCTGTTTTTGTTCATAATTTCTTATCGGGATCTCCGGAGTAAGTTAAATAAAAGCAGTAAAACAAAGTCAAAAATGGGGTTGTATAACAAAACCCGACACTGTAGATGGTGCAAATATAGTTGCCGAAGAATGGCGCACATTAGAAATAATTAGGGAAATCCCTTAGGCAGATTGCCCTTCCTGTTCCAGAATAGCCGGATGAAACTGAGTCACCGCCTCCTGAATCCAGGGAGGAAGAATTTTTTCCTGAACTGTCCAGGTATTTCCTTCCAAGTGCATATTAATATAATATCGATTGCCCCGGTCGTCACTCACGTCTACGTGATAAACAGGACCGGCGATGCCGTTACTTTTTCTGAAATTGAATTCACGCAGGCGACCCTCCGCCTTTATTAATTTCGAAAACTGCACATTTTTCAATACTGCCATATGGCAAATGTAATTCATCCTGAATAATTTTATGCGTTTTAAAGCGGTCGCTTCTAAGTATAATCACTTAATTGTGGGGCTATGGCCCGGAGTTATTAACATTAAGTTTATAAATCGAACATTCACACGCTTTTGTTTAACCCGGATTTTTCAGAACTTTGAAAAAAAACCTTTGCATGTCCATAAAAATGCCTGATCTGAAAAGGGAAGAAGTTGAGAAACTTGTGGCGGAGTTTGAAATGTATCCTGCATTCGTCGGGCAAAATCCCTACCTCGCCAGCGGACCCAGTCATGAGGTACTTGTTGGATTGATGCCCAGCGGTTTATACCAGGTGGAATTGCTCGATAAAAAACAAATGGAGGAATCGCTGCAACGAACGATCAGGGCGTTTTGGGAATACGCAGAAGCTGCTAAAGCCTGATCCTTGTTTTTCTATCACGACTGATCCGCCATTTTAAAACCCGCTCCCGTTCAACCTCGTTTCAAATACTCCGCCCGGTCCCGATTTAACTGACACCCAGGGGTACACCGATTTTGAATATACCGCCAAAAAGCCTGTGCAGGTTATTTGAACCCTTATCTTCAACCAACTGAATCGGGCATGATTTTTAGAATGGTTAATTAAAAAAATCTTAGAACACGACAAAAATGGCAACCCCTTTAAGTTCGAAATCAAGAAAAATCCTTATTGCAGCTGGTTTGACCCTTACCGTAATCCTGATTTACCGGATGGTAAAGAAAAAAAAAGATAAAAAAAGAAAATTAACGGTCGTCTCCGATGAAGGTTATGAAACTGCAGAAGACATCCTCTTCCCCAAAAAAAAGTTCATGCGCCTGGGCTGATCAAATGGCCCTCCAAACCTTAAGGTTGGAAAACCGCGACTTTCAGGGCCTATATATTTGATAATCAAATATATAGACAATACACCCCAGGACTGTCCACCCTTCTCGTACAACAAGCTCCAATTATTTCATATCCCGCTCCTCAGCCATTAACAGGAATACTCTGTCAAAATATCAGCAGTTTAGACAAAGAAAATACCCCTGTTTATACTTTTTAGTATAAATGGTTTCGTAAATTTGCTAAATGAAGACAGATCTCATACAACCCAAGTCCAGGGAAGCTGAAGATGAACTGAGTGTGATAGAAAAAACGGTATTTAGCGACTATAAATATGGGTTTGTTACCCAGATTGAAGCGGATGAAGCACCGAAAGGATTGAATGAAGAAGTGATCCGTTTTATTTCTGCACGAAAGAAAGAGCCCCAATGGATGCTGGACTGGCGCCTCAAAGCGTATCGGCACTGGCTGACTATGAAATCGCCCGATTGGGCCAATATAAAGTTCCCTCCTATTGATTACCAAAATATTATTTACTATTCCGCACCTAAACAGAAGATTAACCCAAAAAACCTGGATGAGATTGATCCCGAACTGATCCGGACATTTGAAAAGCTGGGAATTTCGCTGGAAGAACAGAAGAGATTAACGGGCGTTGCAGTGGACGCTGTGATTGACAGTGTATCCATTGGAACCTCGTTTAAAGGTCAGCTGGCGGAACTGGGTATCATATTTTGCTCGATGAGTGAAGCCATCCAGGAACATCCTGAACTCATCCGTGAGCACCTGGGTTCAGTAGTACCGATCACTGATAATTATTTTTCTGCACTGAATGCAGCCGTATTCAGCGACGGATCATTTTGTTATATTCCTAAGGGCGTTCGCTGCCCCATGGAACTTTCCACCTACTTCCGGATTAACGCCGAGAATACCGGACAGTTTGAAAGGACCCTCATTGTTGCCGAATCCGGAAGTTATGTGAGTTACCTGGAAGGTTGCACTGCGCCCATGCGGGACGAAAATCAACTCCATGCCGCCGTTGTGGAACTGATCGCGCTTGAACATGCGGAAATAAAATATTCAACGGTACAGAACTGGTACCCCGGTGACAAACAGGGACTCGGCGGTGTGTATAATTTCGTAACCAAAAGAGGCATCTGTAAGGGCAATCATTCGAAAATATCCTGGACCCAGGTAGAAACCGGATCGGCCATCACCTGGAAATATCCAAGTGTGATTTTAAAAGGAGATTATTCAACGGGGGAATTTTATTCGGTAGCGGTAACCAACAATTATCAGCAGGCTGATACCGGAACCAAGATGATGCACCTCGGGAAAAATACCCGCAGCCGCATTGTCTCCAAAGGAATATCCGCAGGTTTCAGTAATAACAGCTATCGGGGTCTTGTGCACGTTAGCAAAAATGCAGCGAAGGCGAGGAATTTTTCACAATGTGATTCATTGTTGCTCGGAGATAAATGTGGCGCCCATACATTTCCTTATATAGAAGTGAAAAATAATACCGCCGTCGTCGAGCACGAAGCGACCACTTCTAAAATAGGTGAAGACCAGATTTTTTATTGTAACCAACGGGGAATCGATACGGAAACTGCAGTAGCCCTGATCATAAACGGATTTGCCAAGGAAGTGATGAACCAGCTTCCCATGGAATTTGCAGTGGAAGCACAAAAGCTGCTTGCGATTAGTCTGGAAGGAAGCGTAGGATAATTTGGAAATTTGAAGATTTGAAAAATTGGAAATTGAATTGGATAATTGACGGTCAACCATCAAGGTCTTCGAGAAAAATAGGAACTTAATAAATTAAAAAAGAATGTTGACGATTCAGAATTTGCATGCTGGTATTGAAGGGAAAAAAATCCTGAATGGCATTAACCTGGATATTAAAGCAGGGGAAGTACACGCCATTATGGGACCCAACGGATCCGGAAAAAGTACCCTGGCTTCCGTACTGGCCGGACGAAGTGATTATGAAGTACTCCAGGGAACGGTTGATTTTCTGGGAAAGGACCTGCTGGAAATGTCGCCGGAACAAAGAGCAGCTGAAGGCCTCTTCCTCGCTTTTCAATACCCGGTAGAAATACCCGGATTGAATACGGTGAATTTTGTAAAGACAGCTGTGAATGAAATTCGGAAATACCGGGGAGAAAATCCGATAGACGCCGTGGCTTTTCTCAAAAGGATGAAGGAAAAAATGGCACTCGTAAATATAGAGCAGACTTTATTGAGCCGTTCACTGAATGAAGGATTTTCAGGTGGTGAAAAAAAACGGAATGAAATTCTTCAGATGGCAGT
>JBGPBW010000138.1:0-12900 GCA_041481385.1 Puia sp. | reverse complement strand
GATTTCATCAGGGTATGAGATCACCAGCATATGGTCTCCTTTTGAAATGATATGTGTCGGTTTCGTGAGCTTGAATGGGAATACCTCGTCGCGGGTGCCGTGAATATGGGTGAGGGATTCTGGTTTCTGCTCATTCGTCCAGTTCAATACAGCATCGATTCCCCACCGAATAAATGACGGTTCTGTTGCCCTGATCATTTGAATAATGTCTTTTTTATCTTCCGCCGGCTCACGGGTAAAATAATGTTTAATGATCGCTGCATATTTGTACAGGGTACCCGGTACAAGTTTTTGTACGTGCAGTCGCCGCACCCATGTATAGTAGGGCGGTAACTGGGAGCATACCGGAACGCTTCCAATAATAATTGTCGCCAGGGGTTTGCATCCCACCGCGATTTCACTGGCTATGATACCACCCAGGGAAAGTCCGATCATGCAAAAGGGCTCGCGGGTATTGATACACTCCGCAAGCCTGAGGGCATATTCACTTAAGGATTCTTTTTTGAAGGGTTTTATCCAGTCGATAAATACAATCTCAAATCCTTCGGGAAGACGGATATGTTTAAAGGCTCTTTTGTCGGCGGCGATTCCTGAAATACAGTAGACCTTCATAATGTATCCCCCGGCTCAAGATATCGGATTCATCCGATCCTGTTGAGTTTAGTTCGGGGTCGTAAATTATTTTTATCAATAGCCTGAATATCAACCCGTCACCGGGTATTCCCTTTATCGTTTTTTAGTCCTGGACCTGTAAGGGGTTTCCAATTCCTGTATAATAATAACAGGATGACGATAAACAATATGATTAAAAGCGGCTCCAGCCATTTCCATTTTATTTTTTCAGAGAACGTTATCGGATCGGAATTTCCGATAAGAATCAGATCAGCCCAATAAAAAGGCAGTAAGTTTTTTTTGCTCCCCTGATCAATAAAAAACAGCTTGGCTTTCTGCAGGGCCTGATCTTTATTCATCCCGGCAGCTATAAACCCGTTGAATTTTTCCGAAATGGTATAAATCGCTTGATCATCAGCCACCCATTGGGTTGCGGCTACTGATGGTATTCCGGCAGAAGAAAATCCCCGGGCCAAACTATATACACCTTCACCACTCTGATTTTTTCCTGCATTCGTCTGACAGGCACTCAACACAATCAGTTTTGTAGCCGGTCTTTTCAACATTTGCAATTCTGATAAATGAATGACGGAATCACTCATGAATAAGATCGGTTCATCATCCACAACATCAGCCTGCGCATGGGTTAAGATCGTAGCGGTTTTGTAACGGGATACCTGATGCATAAAATTGAACCGGCTGGCTTTCTGAAATAAAAGCAGTTTCGACTGGCCGAACAAACCGGCACAATTACGCAAGGTATTATCAGAAGCGTTCAGACCTGGCAAACCAGTATCCGATCCGAAATTCACAGGAGCTATGCCTAAAAAGTCCCCGGCACCTCCAATATGTTCGTATGGATTCATCAGGTACTGCGCTGAATACACATAACTGAAAGAATAGTCACGAATCAGAAACCGGGGTTTTCCGGGATCTGTGGTGAAGGCTTCAAAAGGAACCAAAAAATTATCCTGGCAGATGATCACCCTTCCCGGAGGCAGGTTAAAAGGACTGAACATCTTACTGTAAAGCGTATGGGCACTCTCCAGGAAAATAGGAAAGTTATTATTCAGCGAATTGGCATTCGAACAGGTTTTGACAAAGTCCTTGAGCAGGGTTTCAATATTTTCTTTATCGTTACTGATTTTAATAAGATGGGTTCGCAGAGGTGTAATATAAAGGGCAAAACCTGAACTGTCCCTGATAAAATATTCAATAAACTGCTGACCCCGATCTCCGAGATATGTCTGCAGGTCAGACAGAGATCTGACCTGATCGGCATATTTATATTGATAATAGGCTGGATATTTTGATTCCAGAGATTTGATATACTGTTCCAGGTTTTCTTTGGCCTGAATCAGACGCACATGCATCGGCCTGTAGTTCGATGATTGATCTGGTATGGATTCAAGTTGTTGTTGCAGTTCAATGATCCTGATCTGCAGATGTTCCTGTCTTGATGTTTCTTCTGCTGGCAGAAATGCACTGGCACCCAGTTCATTTAATTTATCCTGCAGCAACACGGAACGGCTCTTTTCCATAAAGAAAAAAGCCAGGTTATGATCGTTGGCCAGATAACAGGCTTCAAGCGCATCCTGGTAAAATCCCCTTGTTGCTTCCCTCCAGTACAATTTGCTTTGCTCACCGAGTTGCTCATGCCGGATTAGCGCAATTAGAGAATCATTGATCATCGAAATTTGCAGGCAGGCTTGTAACCACCGTGGATCATGATCTCTTTTATAGAGATCCAATAATAAACCGGTTTTGTAGCTAAATAAATCATGTATCAATTCTTTATTCCCTGCTGATATTATGTCTCCGGTTGTGGGATTCTCCAGAAAACCTCCTCCTTTGCTGATACCGAGATAATGCATAGCCAATTGGAAAGACTGGATGGCTTTCTGCATATCACGCCGCTGACGATATGAACTCACCTGGTAAATAATCACATTGGCTAGTCTGGTGGTATCGCCTGCTTTTTTCGCGTACCGGATTGCCGATGCAAAACAAGCATCTGCCTGCCGGTAAGATTTCAATGAATCACTCAGGAATTTTCCAAATAAACTAAAATCACTGGCGATCTGCCAGTATTGAGGTGTTTTGATTCTTTCGTTAATGCCATTCCTGAACGACACTTTTGCCTCTTCAAATCTTCCCTGTCTGGCCAGAATCAACGCATCAATCTTCCAGGCACTGGCCATGTAAAAAGGTTGATGATAAGCGCGGCCAAGGGATATCACCGTATGCACATCGGCCAAAGCTGCCTGTGTTTTACTCTGGTAAATCAGGGCCTGTGCCCGCTGGATTAGGAAATAAAGATAATACAGCGAATCTTTTGCATCCAGGGTTGCGGCGATGCCCAGATCACTTTCTTCAACCGCTTTTTCATAATCTCCTTTCCGGAAATAGACAAAAGCTTTACGATGTCTTGAATCTGGTATCAAATGTTCTACGTCCTTTAACTTCGCAAATACGGCGATCGCACTGTCGAAGTAGAACAATGCCTTCTTAAACAAATTCAACTCATCATAATAAAACCCCAGGTTATAATAATCATTCGCTGCATTTACTGAGGAAGCCCGGAATTTCCCTGAGGTGTTTATCTGAAGGGATCTGAGCGTCAGGCTGATCGCGGTATTATAGTTCCTGTTTACATAAAATTCCAGGACCCCTAATTTGTGAAGCAACCGGGCATAGGATGAATCCTCAGGCAGATTCAATTCTTCCGATTTGGTCTTCCACTCATATAACAAACGGAGTTTCTCCGGATTTCCGAGTTTGCGATTGCTATCCAGCTCCGCCAGGTTTTTTAAAATCAGGGCATTGCTGAAGTTTTGTGCCGGGCAATGAAAATAAACAGACAGGGCGGTCAGAATCGCCAACGGGTATTTAAACCTGTTCAATATAAAAAAATTTATTTGCCTGGTTGCGTTTAATGGCCGGAGGCGCATTTATCGGATACTATTTGGATACTACATGCAATATGATGTCCGTATTTGCCGGAATATCCGTATTGAGCGTAGCGCTAAAAACTACTTTTCCACTTCCGGTATTGCCACTGCTATCTGCACAACTCTTACATGTCCCTTGAAGCGTCGTTCCTGAAGGGAATGCCACAGAAGTATGCAGAATGGGTTGGGGGCCACTGGAGTCATTCACGTAGATAATTGCCACCGGAAGTGGTTTTAATTGCGGATTTGTGGGGGAAGTACCGCATGAAATTAAAAGAACAACAATCAAAAATAAAAATGCAGATACAGGCGGTGACAGTAAGGCCATTTTAAAGGAACTTTTCATAAAATGATTAATTAGAGGTTAAAAATGAATATATTAAAAAACGTACTTGACCGGTTTCAAGGTTCCAGGTTCCTGTTTTTAAAGGGTGGGTGCTACTAACTGTAGAGATCAGGTCCATAGTAAGTTACTGAATTATAAAATAATGGGAGCTGAACAGCCAAAAAACCATTCTTGCTCTGGCTTATAGGGAGGCCTATAATATGGACTGGCGGTTTTTTTTAATCAATCACAAAAGACTATTTTTCCTGCGTGGTGGAGGATTGGAAAATGTAAGTCTCTCTCGGAATAACCAAATCACTGCTTTAATTATCCTTCTTCATGAAGATATTTTTCCGGGTTTTTATTTTCCTGCTACTGATTCATACCAGGAATCAGGCACAGAATTCCCCGGATTCCAATCATTACAGAGCGTATACCGATTTTCACATTCATACTTCTTTTAAAAATTACTACCGGTTTGTGGAATCACCCGATAGTTCCATCCGATATGCCAATGATCCTGCTTACCTGAATAGAAAATATGGTCGGACGAACTGGACACCCCATACAAAAAACGAAACTGACAAACTAAAGGGCAATGAGTCCAATATGGGCAATTATGACCAGGCCGATTATGCGAGCCTGAAAGGACTGGGAGGTTCCGTGCTATGCATGTCCATTACTCCTCCGGAAAAATTGATGCTGGCTTCCTCGGCTGATCGCTGGCTGAACCGTCATTTTGTTACCCATATGCCGGCCAAGCGTCAGGAGGTGCTGGCATCTGAAAATAATTCTTCCTTCAAAGAATTTTTGGGCGAATACTACTATGCCATAAACCAGGATTCGGTTCTGGGTGGGACAAAAATTCTACTCGCCAAAAACAACGCCGACCTGAGAAGAATCATCAGCGAAGGAGGAATCGGATTGGTGATGACGATAGAAGGATGCCATGTGCTTTTCGGCAAAAATGGGCTGACTAAAATGAATAACCTGAGATCCAGGAACTGCGACAGACCCTGCCAAATTGAAATACTGGGCAATATAGACAGTATCCGTGCACTGCCGCATCGTGTTTTTTTTATAACCGCCGCCCACCTGGGCTGGAATAAAATGTTCGGGAGCGCAAAAAGTATGGACAAACCAGGATTTCGCCGTGGCCTGTTGACAGCCGCTTCCTATTCAGATAATTTCAATAAATCAACACTCGCAACAAAATATGGTGACGGTATCATTGGTAATGTGCCAAGCCTCGACCTGATCGACACGATGTACCGGGCTAATGGAAGTTCAATGCATATCCTCCTGCCTTATTCAAAAGACGAATACAAAACGGATATCGGATACCAGGTTATGCACAAGCTGTTGGATGCGGATCATAATTTTGCCGATCCCATCTACCTGGATACAAAACACATGGGCATCAAGACCCGGTTCCAATACTATGCTTATATAGACAGTGTAAATAAAGAAAAACGCTTGAGAGGTGAAAAAACAATCCCAATTATCGCTTCTCATATCGGACTTAGCGGCAAAAAAAGGCCGGTTGCCATTGCCACAGCTTTAAATCCGCTGAATGATTCTTATAATGAATTAATTTTTGGTTCTACTTTTTACAAGATCCAGTTAAATGATAATGATATGTATTGGAGATCTTATACGCATCTTCTGAAACCGGAGGATCGTGAACTGTACTTTGGAGCCGGAATCAGGGACAATCCCAATGGATTCAATCCATTTGAAGGTTTCGTCAACTACAATACCCTGGGCTGGTTTTATCCCTGGGGCATCAATTACTGCGATGAAGAAATCCGACTGATTTATGAAAGCGACGGCATCATCGGTTTGAACCTGGACAGCAGGATCCTGGGTTTCACGATGTCAAACTATACCCACTTGTATAAAAAATACCTGCGACACAAATTCGCAGATATATACGGAAGGGAGAATTTCAACCTCCCCGATGGCACCGGGATCCGTTTTGATGACTATTATCAGTCGGAACCACTGATCCGTAATTTGCTCCGGGTTATAGAAGTTTGCGGAAGAAATGATTCCACTGCCTGGGACCATCTCGCAATCGGATCAGACTACGATGGATTCATACAACCCATCAAAACATCGCCTACTGCAGAGAATATTCCGGCATTTCACAGGAAAATGATCTATTTTTTAGAGGCATTTGTAGAAATTCATAATCAGCAATCGTTGCTGTATGGTCTAACCACAGAACAAGCCATGGATAAATTCTTTTTTACCAACGGCCGGGATTTCATCCTAAAATATTTCCAAAATTGACTCAGGCATGAAAAGAATACAATCGGTTGTTGGCGGCTTTGCTTTTTTGATGGCGTATTGCTCCGCAGTCGCCCAAAGCAATTCTCCCTATCTATTTTTGAAACCGGTATACGCTTTTCCCACCGCATCGGAACAACTGAATGTAAATACAACTACCGTAAATGGCCAGACCTTTGCCAAAGGAATTTATGGCTCGTACGCTAACGGCGTGGCATTCGATTTTGGATTTGGAAAAATGATCAATAATACACTGGGCTATGAGGTCGGCGCAGAGTACCTGCTCGGGAAAAAAATAACCGCTGTATATACGAATCAAACGACCGACCAATATTCTGATAAAGTCGATGCCATTACGCTAAAGCCTGTTTTGATCATCCGCAGCGGAAGTGAACTGCTGTCGATTTATTCCAAGCTCGGACTGGCGATCCTGGTATGGAGCAGGAGTTACGAAGAAAATAAGTTTCATTTCGTCGATACCCTCGGCACCAATCACCTGATTAATTCGACGGCTACAGAAAATATAAGAGCCAAGATCGGATTTACTGCCGCGTTCGGTATTTCTTTCCGGGTCTCAGAAGCCGTTTCTCTTTTTACCGAAGTGAGCGGCCAGTTGATGTCCCTCCCCATTTACAAAGGACATTTCACTTCTTATGAAGACAACGGAATCAATTCGCTGCCTGATTTATCCGTGCATAATGCACAATGGGTTTATGAAAAATCTTTATCACTCAATAACCAGCCTGCAAATGAACCCGAACAACGTTTATATAAACCGCCGAATTATTCATATATCGGAATTTCTATCGGGATGAATTATCATTTTTAACGTTGCATGACTTTATTTTTTTCCAAGGCGGTAACTCAGGCCGATTTGAAAATTAGTAGCATAGGTTCCGAAATTGGTCTGCATGAATCCGGTATAACGGTATTTGGTAACATGATAAGCAATCGAAAAACAATAAAGGGGTAAAATGGATTCAGAATAATAGCTGGTATAACTGCTTCCCGGGTTGAGATCCTCACCCACAGCTATTTTAAAACCAAACTCGGTCTTGTGTCTGTTTGTCCATAGCCATTCTGTATATAAACCGAGATAAGCAGAAAAATGTCTTCTGTAAATAATATTGGCAGCAGTATCGGGGAGTTTATCACGCCAGTTCGCATACTTCCCGAATTCTTTCTGCAGAGAAGTCTCAAGACCCAGTATCCGCCACTCTGAATGCCTGTATTCCCTGCGATGCTGATGGGTTACAAGGATATTGATACCACCTGAAACCCCACAGCTGCCGAAAAAATTACCTGAGCCGGGAATATGAATCGCAGTATCGTAGTAATTGGGATAACCATATCCCCGCCCATAATTGTAATAATCAGTAACCTGGTATGAACCCAGAGAAAGATTAGCGCCGTAATAAGCCTGAAAAATGTTGAAATTGTTGCTTCTGTGCAAACTCCCCTGAAACCCGAAAACATGGTCTGCACCTGATTCATTGGCTGCTCCATTAAAAAATACGGCATCTACAAACATCGCCGATTTCAGGGAATCCCGCTTCATCGGTATGGCATGATAGGGATTCGAATTGGCATTCTGCGGACTTAGAAAATATTCCTGTCTATAGACACAACAACTGAATAAGGAAATGATAAAACAACCGGAAAATACCCTGATCATGCCCGTAATGACAAATACACAAATCCAAAGGCTGCTGTTTATCTGTTAAATAAAATGCAATGCATAGAATCGAAAATATGAACTGGCTTGATAGGTATTTTCACTTAGTAGTAGTTACATGCGATTAACCAATGAAAAATCCTGGGTGACATAACAAGATCTCAGATTTCTTGTGGTCGTTTTTTTTGAAAACTATAAATCAGGTAAAATAAAGCGGGTAAAATAAATACACTTCCAATCAATAGTGCCAGGGCAAGTGACCGAACCGCTTTATCGTCTCCATGATGCTCCATCAAAGACAAATATTGTTCGCCCGACATCAGGACGACATGTGGATAATGAAAAAAAGTAGTTGCCACGAGAATCATCGAAATCTGAAAACCAGCTAAAAAACGAATGATAGTTTTCTTTCCTTTTCTGATCAGGCGCCATTGGATGATCAGGGAAATCAGTGCGGCTGTAATCGCAGTGATACCTACTGCATTTCCGAACAACCATTGGGTCAGTGGCACATGATCGATAGCTGCGGACAGAAACACCAAGCCTCCGGACACAACGGCCGCAAAGTTCATCGACCTCGCTTTGACAATATACCGCTTCCGCTCCTGCTCTGTTTCCGTTTCTCCTATGAGAAAGATGGCCGCGAGGTAACCGCAAATACTCACGGTGAATAGTCCGACAGCCACAGAAAAAAAATGCAGCCAGGAAAAAATAAAGCCATCTGCAAATCCTTTTGCCTGCGGATTAATGGTTCCTGATACTGCACTACCGGCAATGATGCCCAGAAAAAAGGGAGTAATAAAACTGGAATATCGAAATATTTTATTGTAAATTTTTTGCATCTCATCTTCAACAGCATCATAATGACGATATGCAAATGCAGTGCCCCTGGCAATAATTCCCATCAGCATAATCAGCAGGGGAACATGCAACCAGGTGGATACAGCAGCATAAATCTCCGGAAATCCTGTAAAAAGTATTACGATGACAATGATCAGCCACATGT
This sequence comes from Puia sp., assembly GCA_041481385.1. Lineage (GTDB taxonomy): Bacteria > Bacteroidota > Bacteroidia > Chitinophagales > Chitinophagaceae > Puia. Next base: position 4,039 of record JBGPBW010000138.1, on the reverse strand, counting down.
GATTCGCTTCCCAGATCGGCCCGATTGTACGGGTCATTTTCGAAGATGTTCTATCTTTATTATTATCAGATGTGAACAGTTCAATAATACCCGCACCAAAATCCGCTCCGCCCAAAAGCAGGTACAGTAACAGAGATGTCCATAAATATATTATAACAACGTATATCATTTTATAAAGCTGAAGGCTTAGGCCTAACGCTTAACGTCTGTCGTTTTCTTACGGGTTTATACTCCTATACTTTTCCATCTGGCACATCATATAAAACCGGTACCATCCTGATCTGCCTGTATAAAAGCAGGATCACAAACAGAGCAAGTGATATATACACGGCTGTGAAGAGATAAAAAGTATATTGAATGCCCGGCATGGGTGTTACAGCATCCTGTGTTCGCAGGATGCCATGCAGGATCCAGGGTTGCCGTCCTAATTCCGTAACGGTCCAGCCGGCTTCCACAGCGAGAAAACCAAGTGGCGTGCTGAGGGCAAACAACCGGAGCAGCCAGCGGTTTTTTTCAAAACTTCGTTTCTTCCATAAAACAAAAAAATATAATACACTTACCGTGAACATAACCATTGCTAAAGCCACCATTAACTGAAAAGCAATATGTGTGATAACTACAGGCGGCTGATCATCCACAGGAAATTGATCAAGACCTTTTACTTCGGTGGACACATTTCCGCCAATCATAAAACTCAGCATGCCTGGTATTTCAAAACTATAAGGAACCGAATGGGTTTTTGAATCAGGAATTCCGCCAATCAGCAAAGACACATGAGTGCCTGATTGAAAGAGACCTTCCATCGCCGCCAGTTTTGCGGGTTGTCGTTTTGCCACATCTCTTGCGGAGTGATCTCCGCTCAAAGGCTGCAATATCGCAGCGCTGCAAGCAAAAATGGCCGCAATTTTAAATGCCGTGGAATGAAATTCAATATTTTTTCGCCGCAACACCATCAATGCATGCACACCTGCAACAGCAAAACCGGTTGCAGCAAAGGCCGCAATGCACATATGAAGTGCCTGCGAAAACCAGGCGTCATTAAACATAGCTTTCACCGGATCAATGTTATAATATATCCCGTCCTTATAATCAAAGCCGGCCGGACTATTCATCCAGGCATTGGCGGCTACAACCAGGATTCCTGATATGAGTCCGCTGACACCAACAACCACACCGGTAAACCAGTGAAACCATTTATTGAATTTTCCCCATCCATACAGAAAAAACCCCAGGGCAATGGCCTCAATAAAAAAAGCCGTGCCTTCCAGCGAGAAAGGAAGTCCGAAAATGGGTCCTGCATGTTTCATGAAACCCGGCCAAAGCAAACCGAGTTCAAAGGAAAGTACGGTTCCGGAAACTGCGCCTGTAGCAAAAAAAATTGCCACCCCTTTGCTCCATGCGCGGGTAATATTTCTGAAAACCATCTTACGGGTCCGCAAATAATAATAGTGGGAAACGGCCATAAAAAAAGGCATGACCATACCGATACAGGAAAAAATAATATGAAAGGCCAGCGATAGCGCCATCTGCGATCGGGCAGCTATAAAATCGTTCATACGATGCCAAGTTACGCATTGTATTAAATCCGGGTCAGGTTGTTCTTCGCCAGGAAGTTTAGTTACCCGCGGTGATCTCAGTCTGAGATTAGCCACGTAGATCTTATAAAGGGATTACCTTCGGTGATCCATTTGAGGGGGCCAGCAAAAGAAAACAAGTGTCGTTCGCTACGCTCACAACCATTCTAGTTTTTCCGCCTTGCCCAAGCAAACTTGGTCAGGCTTCAAAACAAAAATGCCCGCTATTGCGGGACACTTGTTTTCTTTTGCGGAGAGGGAGGGATTCGAACCCTCGATACAAGTTTAAGCTCGTATAACGGTTTAGCAAACCGGCCCTTTCGGCCACTCAGGCACCTCTCCGTATAAAGCTTAAAGCCCAAGGCTTAAAGCAAAAGGCCCCACTGTCATCTGTCATCTAATCGCGGGATGCAAAAATAAAGATTAATTGCAAACCTTCCGCATTTACCGCCAAACAAAAACCCTGAGCTTACACAATAAAATGGTCAATGTGGAGTTATAAATTGATCCAATATCTTAAAATCCATCATGAGAAACTTCTTTTCGGCCGTATCCGAACAAAAAAAGCTCATATCTGTCAAACTGCTGATTTCGTGTTTTATGTCGGGCTGGCTGCTGGCGACCCTGCTTTTCTCGTTTTTTCGCCCGCAGATACACCGTTTAATAGACCATATTTTATAAGAATCATGAATCTGATACACGCCATATTAAAAATCATCCTGCATGACAGAAACCGTTCTGTCAGCCTGTATGAACTGCGTCGCAAGATTTCCAGGAAACACAATATCTGGGCTTAACGCAGAACGTCTGACGGTCAACGGTCTGCCGTCAACGCATAAAAAAACCCACTCATCGCGGGTCTTTTTTGCTTTTTATTTTTTACTTTTTATTTTGAAAATTACATTGCCGCCAGTTGCACTTTCTGCTGGAGCTCGGTCACATTTTCGCGGAACAGGCTGTCCGTATCCATCAGGTCTTTTACCGTCTGGCAGGAATGGATCACCGTTGTATGATCCCTGCCGCCAAAATGTTCACCGATCGTTTTCAGCGAATTCTTCGTAAAGGCCTTAGCCAGGTACATAGTAATCTGGCGCGCCTGCACGATCTCACGCTTGCGCGTCTTCTGCAGGAGCTTATCATAAGGCAGATCGAAGTACTCGCAAACCATTCTTTGTATGGTTTCAATCGTTATTTCCTTACTGCTTGTTTTGACAAAATTTCTCAGCACTTTCTTCGACAATTCCAAGTCTATTTCTCTCTTGTTAAGCGAAGACTGTGCCAGAAGGGATATCAGGGCGCCTTCCAGTTCCCGTACATTACTGTTAATATTATACGCGAGATATTTTACCACTTCTTTAGGCATTTCCAGGCCATCATTCTTCATCTTTCGTTCCAGGATCTCTATACGGGTTTCATAGTCCGGCACCTGAAGGTCCGCACTAAGTCCCCAGCGGAATCGGCTGAGCAGCCGCTCCTGTACACCTTCCAGGTCTTTGGGTGGCTTGTCTGAAGTGAGAATCAGTTGTTTACCACTCTGGTGCAGGTGATTGAAAATCGCGAAAAATGCATCCTGTGATTTTTCAGCCCGGTTAAAAAATTGCACGTCGTCAATGATCAGCACATCCACCAGCTGGTAAAAATGAATAAAATCGTTGATGGCATTATTACGGCTGTGGTCGATGAACTGGTTGATGAATTTCTCGGAACTGACATATAATACCACTTTATTGTGGTGGGTACGACGCACTTCGTTCCCAATCGCCTGGGCGAGGTGGGTTTTACCCAAACCCACGCCCCCGTAAATGACAAGGGGATTAAAGGAATTGGCGCCCGGTTTTTCCGCAACGGTCTTTCCGGCCCGGCGGGCTACCCGGTTACAGTCCCCTTCAATAAATACATCGAAAGTATATACCGGGTTCAGCTGGGAATCGATCTGCATCTTCTTTAACCCGGGTATCACAAAAGGATTTTTCACCGGATTGTTGATGATCAGGGGAAAATCCATTTCATTATTGGAGATCGTCTTATAATTATGTGCGGGTACATCCATTGTCAACGGTTTGTTTTGCTGGTTACCACTGTCGACCATAATCCGGTATTCGAGCTGGGCATCTTTGCCCAATATCCTACGCAAAGTTTTTGCCAATAAATTTACGTAATGCTCTTCCAGGTATTCAAAGAAAAACTGACTCGGCACCTGGATCACCAAAACGTTCACTTTTAACTCAACCGGACGTATCGGTTCAAACCAGGTTTTATAATGCTGCCATTCAACAATATCTTTAATGATCTCAAGACAATTGGCCCAGACTTTTTCAAAGGTTTTCGGCATTAGAACAAAAGCAGTTTAAGGCTGGTTAAAAATCTGTTTTAAAAGTTCATTTTTCGGAGGTTTTTCGAGGACGGATTTTTTGCAGGGGGACGAATATCAAGATTAATTTCTGAATAAAAAATTTTTTATTAAT
>JBGPBW010000137.1:0-12962 GCA_041481385.1 Puia sp. | reverse complement strand
CTCATAGATATTGAGCTCGCAGTTATTGAGATTGAAAACGCGACGGTTTTCAACCAGTGTCTGCAGTTGTTTTTGCGGCGTCAGGTCAATCTTCTGAATCAAATTCCTTCTTCCCAAGTCGTTGCATTTGTTGGTTAAAAATAGCTAATGGACGATAGTCAGGCAATAATTTAGTACAATCGTGCTATAAAACCATACAAAAGTGCTGGAATTCCAGCAGAAAATGAATGATGTTTATACCGGTCTATACAGGACCAGGCGAGAGCGGAGCCTTTTTCTAAAAAATACAGGCGGCACTTAAATACCATAACCATTAAACCTTATCCAGATAAGGTATCATGTGACCCACCGCCGGAAAGTTAGGCTTCCGGTGGCTGGGTCGCAATCGCCTTTTGAATTCCACCGCATAACGTTATATTTTCTTTCACCTCACCGGGCTAATCATTCACGGGGAACCCTATATCTCTGTTGTCGGGTACTATGGCATTGAACTGGTGGGGATGGTTCAGCCGGAATCGTATTGATTAGCTGTTAGTAGACTGCTTTAAAAAGCCTCCTTTTTTAGGGGAGGCTGCACTAATCAAATGCTGTTAACCATTAAACCTTATCCTATGAAAACATTAAAATAAGACAATTTTAATAACCTTCAATATAAAATTGCTGACAATCCACAAATTGAGTAGACTTACGATAATTCCCTGGTTACCATCCTGGACTCCGGGCGATCAAAGTTTTGCCGGTTATATCGAGGCGATGGAATAATTCGGTTAAGAAATAAATCCATGGCGGCAAGCCATTTGATTGTAACTGAAAGTATCAAAATGTACAAAGATGCCAAAATATTCAAAAGGTGCTGGAGAAAAGGTGGAGCGCGCCATGCACGAGAAAAAGCTGGGGACCTTGAAGAGCGGTCGCAGCGGAAAGAAAGTGACAAGCCGCAAGCAGGCAATCGCCATTGGTCTGTCGGAAGCCAGAAAACAGGGCAGTAAGGTACCCAGGAAAAAATCAATGTCGAAATAGCATTTCCGCTGATCTCTCTATTAGAAAGCCATGCAGACCCTGACAAACATAGTCTTTCGAAGTTGATGTAAATCCAAGCCATTTTTATCTTATACAAAATCATGCCCGATGAGCGTGGCGGTGGTTATCCAGAAGTGGGATCGCGTGGATTTCGGCACAGCAATTGCCTTTATTATGGTATCAGACTGGAAATATGACTCAGGTGCTTCAATCTAAACCAACGATCTACCTAGCTGACGACGACCCTGACGACAGGGAATTATTGATGAAGGCCTTTCAATTAATTACCGACCGCTATTATTTAACAGCGGTTTCCAGTGGAAGGGCTTTAATTGAACTGTTATCCGCTAAATCTGAATCTGAATTACCCTGTTTAATCGTTCTGGATTACAATATGCCAGAGTTGAATGGGAAAAAGGTTTTGGAATATCTGCAAAATTCAGTGCGATACCGTCGAATTCCCAAAGTCATATATACAACTTCTAATTCCCCTATGGAAAAATCAGAATTCTTATCCATGGGCGTCAAAGGATTTATTACGAAGGCGACAACATTTCAGGGTATCCTGAATGCAGTTAAAACCAAGCTCTTACACTGCGACAGTCAGGTGAGGCTGGCTGGCTGAGTTTTTGTTTTGCTCTTCAGGGTCAGTCATGCTCATTCACATGAAAACAATTCACAATAAAATTGAAAAAAAGGATTTGCCACTAACATCATGGCTGGCTGATACGAAAGAGCTGGAATCGGTTTCCGGGGAACAGGCTATAAAAGAATACAAACTCATTGCAATCGCTTATCCAACAAACAAAGAGGCATTCAATCGTCTGATGATTTTATTCAGGCAGCTAAAACAAGTCAAAAACGAGATGTACTGGATTGATAAAGCCATAAATAATTTTCAATCACGGTCCCGCAAACCGGCAATAAGGGCCAACTCAAACATCGCAAAACTCAGCAGAACAATTGCTCATTCCACCGGCCTTTCCGACAAAAAAGGGAATGAAATTTATTTGCCGCCACCCATTGACAAGTGGCAGAAAAGGAAAGAACTGCTCGAAAAAAGAATGAGCAAGTCGGTTCGATAATGGTTGTAATATGGGAAGGATTTTCCCGGATGGCGTGAGTCTTGAATCCAGCAATGAAATAAAAAAATTCTTTTTCACGTCGGGAAACTAAACTTTTACCCAGAATTTCAGGCGTTCGCCCATTACGGAACCTACAATATGATATTCCTGTGGTATTTCGTGATCCCATGTGCAAAATGTGCAGAGCCGGGTACCCCTGGGTTTGAATTCCAATTGTCTGAACAAATATCGTTTATAATATAAATAAAGCTCGTCAGAATAGTCAATGCTGTCATCTATTTTATCCGTTCCCGGTAGATTTTCATAAAAGGAGTTATAAAAATAGAAATGATCGAATTTCTTGAAATCCAGTTGAGTGAAGTTCCCATGAATAAAAGATACATTGTCCAAACCGAGTTGAGTCTTTGCCTCGTCCGCATGTTCGATCAGGGATTTTCTTTGTTCGATCCCATAATAAACGGCATTTGGAGTTTGATGGGCGGCGACCAGGCAAAACTTCCCGACACCACTTCCAATATCTAAAATACTTTCATTTCCTTCTCCCGCGAGGAAATTCGCTACTCTGACAGCGGTGTCCACAGGTGTCCAATGCTGTTTTGACAAAATTTGAATCGGAACAGGATACAGCTTGTCGAATAAAATATCGGAGGAGAATGGATTATCCCTGGTAATTATCTTAACATTGGCAGAGGACTGACGCATATTATTTTGGAAATTCATTTTTTATTAATGCCATATATTCCTCAATAGGGATAAGATTTTCCCAGGTGCGCGGTTATTTGTTTCAGGTTATTACCAAAAAAAACCTTGTTGATCTGGACGATACTACCGTCTACCGGCATAAGAATTTCGATTTTATAATCCTTGTACCTGATCCAGGCAACGATATCTCCCTTTTTCACAGGGGACTTAGTATCTTTGAAAATTACCTCGTCTGTTTCCCTGATGCCAATAAGTTTAAAATTGCTGACGCCAACATAGGCGCCGGTGCCCTGAAAGTCGATCCATTCATGATCCCTGGTATAATACATATTTCCGGAAATTTCAGGCTGTAAAATTATTCATTACCGGAAGACGAGGCGGTAATCCTTATCACTTTTAAAAGTGAGAATTATCAATTTTTTACGATTGGATTAAGCATTTTGAGATTCAGTGCTCTCGTTTACTTTTTGGATGAAATGAGTTTCCTGGATTTTAAAATGAAACGTCTGCGTTTCGAGATATGTTGTAAATCGATACGATCCGGATTTACATTTATTTGTAGTTTGCGATTTCTATCAGTCTGTTCACGTTTAACACAATAATTTTTCGCCCCTTTGTTTTAAGAATGCCTTCCTGTTTGAATTCGGTAAGTATCCTGACGACATTTTCCCTGACCGTACCCACGAGGCTGGCTAGGTCGTCTCTTGACAAGTTAATTTCGACCGGCATACCGGATTGAAAATTTATTTTATATTTTTCCCTCAATACGACCAACTGAAGGGCCAGTCGTTCGCGGACCGATCTTTGGGCAAATAATGTCAGACTATTAGCCAAAACGGCAAATTCATGGCTAAGGGTTTTCAATAGTCGTTTACTCAGCGTTTCCGACTGTTCCAAAACATGTAAGAAGTCTTCCTTAGGGATGAATGCAATTGAACTTTCTTCCAATGCGGCAGCGGAATCAGGATATCGGTCTTCTGAAAGTACGGCGTGATAGCCAATAGGCTCTCCGGTATTGGCCACATAAATGATCTGTTCCTTACCCTGGCTGTCTATCTTGTATTTTTTTGCTTTCCCCTTTATTATAAAATAAATTCCGGAAGGATAAGCTCCCTCTCTGAAAATGATCTCCCCCTTCTTATAAACCTGATCAAATTGATGGCTGGTTAGTAAGGAAAGATCTTCCAATGGCAAATCGGTAAGAATCGACTCACTTTTGAAATCCCATTTGTCAATTGGAAAAATACCGGATAAACTCATCGCAGATCAAATTTAATCTTTTCAAAATTGATAAAAGTCACTTTTAATAGTGATAAGGTTTACTGCGGCAGATTCATGGATTGGGTAATTTTATTGCAGGCATAAATCCGAAACGGTAAATGAGGGACCATTATTTCACTTCTGAACATGAATGGATTGATTTTCAAGGCTCGGTAGCGTATATCGGTGTTTGTAATTACAAAGTGTCCAAACTTAAAACGATCGAGAAAATTGTATTTCCCAAATCCTCGTGCATCAAAAAAAAGGGCGATGTTTTAGCTGTCATTTATACAAAAACTGGCAAGATCCCGATTCATATGCCGGTAGATGGGAAGATTTTAAACCTGAAAAATGTAGTAGTATTGACGGACCTGGAAAACTTCCTACAACAACCTGAAAAAGATCGCTGGCTGGCTTTTATAGGACTCACGAAGCCCTATGAAAGAATGGGGTTGATGCAAATCGATCAATATAAGCATTTTATAAAAAGGGGATCTTAGAGGCTCAGCGTTGAATATGCGGAAAACTGCCTGATTAAACAAGAAAATGGTTTTATTCAGCGTCCTCAGTGTTTATTTTGAGTTAATGAATATTTATGACCATCGAAGGGTACAAAAATGAAATGCTTCATCAACTGAAAAAAGCAGAAGACTGCGAGGAAGCGGAACAAATAATTCAGGAATTCATCAAATTGATGCAGAACAAACATGTATATCCGGGTCTGATTGCCTATTACCTGCACAAATTACGTGACGGTTTGGCAGAATTATCTCCCAATGATTTCGATTCTGTGCATTGGTGTAATATCAGATGCGCATTGATAAACCTGAAAAAAATAACGGGTAATGGCTGACTGGCCTAGGGTTACAAAAAGTATTTTATGAACACAACAGCTCAGAGGAAACCGGACCCCATGACCCAATGGTTTGAGAGCGATTTCCAATTTCACCAACTATATCCTTTTGAAATTCAGCTGTTGGCGAACAAACATTGGACTTCCCTGGATATAATACGAAAAGCTGTTCAATTTCTTGCACCCAAGGATGGCGTTAAAGTTTTAGATATTGGTAGCGGTGTAGGTAAGTTCTGTTTAACTGGTGCTTACTTAAAACCCGGGACATTTTTTTATGGCATTGAGCAGAGGCAAAACCTGTCCGATTATGCGGAGGGGGCGAAAAATGTCCTTGACTTAATGAATGTAAATTTTATACGCGGGAATTTCACTCAATTGGATCTGAAACACTACGACAACTTTTATTTTTACAACTCTTTTTTTGAGAATTTGGATGGATCTGAGAAAATAGACAACACACTCTTATACTCGGAATCTTTGTATAATTATTATAGCCAGTACCTGAGAAATGAATTGGAGAAAATGCCTTCCGGAACAAGAATAGCAACCTGTTGCAGCTGGGATGATGAAATTCCTGCTGATTATCATTTGATTGAATCACAAATTAATACCGCATTAAAGTTTTGGGTTAAAAAATGACGTTATTAGGTTTCTTGCAAGATTTATTATTGTAATGGCAAATGTGATAATCACGCAACTTATTGGATTCAATAACACTTAAATTGTAATATTTTACCAAATGAAACTTTCCCAGTTCGTATTTGATCTCCCTTTAAATTTGATTGCCCAGCATCCTGCTAAAATCAGAGATGAGAGTCGTATGATGGTTATTAACAGAAAAACCGGTCAAATAGAAAACAGGCATTTTAGGGATATCATCGATTATTTTGATGATCAGGACGTTTTTGTTGTCAATAATACCAAAGTATTTCCCGCCAGGATGTATGGTCGCAAAGAAAGAACGGGTGCAAAAATCGAAGTTTTTTTACTCAGGGAACTCAATGCAACCAGCAAACTCTGGGATGTAGTTGTGGAACCTGCAAGAAAAATACGCGTGGGCAATAAATTGTACTTTGGAGATCATGACGAACTGGTTGCTGAAGTGGTAGATAATACGACAAGCCGCGGTCGTACCATTCGGTTTTTATGGGATGGAGCCAATGATGAGTTTCGCCTAACACTTGATAAAATGGGGGAAACACCTCTTCCAAGATATATCAGACGCAAACCTGAAGAGGAAGACAAGGAAAGATACCAGACGGTTTACGCCAAACACGAAGGGGCGGTAGCTGCACCTACTGCTGGTTTCCATTTTAGTAAAACGCTTATTAAAAGACTTGAAATAAAAGGTATTCATTTTGCGGAGACAACACTGCATACCGGATTAGGCACTTTTCGCCCAATAGAAGTCGAAGACCTAACTAAAAATAAGATGGATGCAGAGTACTATCGTGTGGAAGAAGAGGCTTGCAGGATCGTGAATAAGGCGCGTTTGGGGAAACACCGGGTTTGTTCCGTGGGTACCACGACTATGCGGGCATTGGAATCTTCTTTCACCAGCGAGAAGCTTCTGAAGCCTTCTGAAGGATGGACAAATACATTTATCCACCCGCCCTATCAATTCAGTATAGCAGATGCGTTAATCACCAATTTTCATCTTCCCAAAACAAGTCTTTTAATTATGGTATGCGCATTTGCAGGATATGATCTTACGATGGAGGCTTATAAAAGAGCAATTGAAGACAAATACAAGTTTTTTAATTATGGCGATGCGATGCTGGTGATTTAGGATTTAACTCTATATGGTTCAGTTGTTAGCCATCCCATCTCTAAGATATCAGCTTGGTTGAAAAAGAGTCCTGCATGCAATCCTCCGCAACTTTCAAACCGAACCTCATCCATCCAGCAGTGTTGGGTCTATTGTCATGATGGGCCTGACTTCAATCACCAGCTTATTTTCCATTAACAGTGGACAAGTCTTTGCAATGGCAGCAGCCTGCTCCAGATTTTCCGCCTGAAGAAAGATATACCCGCTGACGCTTTCTTTGGCCTCAATAAAAGGACCGTCCGTAAGCACATTGTCCCTGCTCACGTATTTTCCTGTTGTGAGCAAGGGCTCCCCGCCGGTATAATTTCCTGATAACGTCAATGATTCCACCCATTTCATCATTTGGCGTATGCCTTTGTAATGCTCTTCCCGGCCGATTTGCTCCAGCATATTTAAATCTTCTCTTACCAGTAATAAAAATTTTTCCATATTTTTTTATTTTAAGATGAGCCAATTTCAACTGCCTTTCTCCGTAAATTTTTTCAAAATGAAATGAGCAGGGTCGTGTTCCAAACTAATGGAGGGGCAATTAATTTGCATACCACTGGGCCTCGCCGGCTGCTTGATATCTAGACATTGACAGATATGATTTCCGTACACCCCGGCCGGTTTTTACCTGTGAACCGCCACTAAGAACCCCGCTTTGGTTTTTAATGAGGGTAGCCTGGAAAATATATTTTATAAAATCCGTATCAATGTACGGAATACGGCAATCCGTTTGTCATAATACCATGAAACACCTAAAGATCCCGGCTTCACCGGCAAAGAATTGCCGGCGGCCTATTTCAATCGTCGTTTTGATATTGATCCCGATACTTTTCTCGATCCAAAGTTTTGGTCAAAAATCAACCGACTGGCTTCTTGATAAAATGCCGCCTGATCTGGAGACGGACTTCGCTTTAAGCGCGCTCCCCGCTCATTTGCGCGACTCAGCTACTGTTTACCTGCTGGATCCGGAGAAGGGGTATTATATCGCACACCAGGGGACAAACGGGTTTTCAGCTTATGTTCATCGCACGGAATGGGAAAGGGCCGAATTTGTACAGGACACGTATGCGGCTATCAGCTATGATGCAGAAGGGGCAAAAACATATCTGCCGGTTGCTTTCGCTGCAGCGGAAATGAGGGCCTCTGGAAAATACAGTCCATCGCAGATCAGGGATACGATACTAAAAAGGGTGAAAGACGGAGTATATAGAGCTCCGTCCAGAACTGGTGTCTCCTATATGCTGGCTCCGATTTTACGCACCCATCAGTTCGACGGAAGAATTGTTAATATGATGATGCCACATTTTATGTTCTTTGCCCCCGGAGTGGATAATGCGGATATTGGCGGAGTATGGGATGCACATACTCCTTATGTCATAAACTCCGGAAATATCCTGGATAAAGAACATTCCATCTTCAACTTTATCATAATTCCTGCCGGCGACACGGAAAAAGGCGCGATTATAGAAGGAAACATAGATCTTATGCGCAGACTGGGAGAATACAAATCCTGTCTGAGGATTGAACCAAAGACTGACAGCCATCAAATGTAAAAGTGGAAATTGAGAATATTTTGAATTTAAGATAAATGTTGAAAGACCTAGAGTCATAGTCCCTTCATGATCCTTGCCGCTCAGTCGAAGGGTACGGGCTGTATGGTGGCATCGGCACCTGGCATGCCGTACTGAATGCCGACTCCGAAAACAATACTCATATCGGGTCCTGCACGGAATGGTGTATGTTTGGCTTATATATTATGCCATTAAGGCGCTAATTGGAATTCATAGGGTTATTTGGGCTAATGCAGCCCAGACACCCAATAACAATAGGTTGAGCGGAATAAGCGAAGAATTTTTACTTCTGATCTTCAAACCCGATGTTGCCGGCCGCTTTGCATTTTGAAAGATCCAGATTCCATGCAGAAGTGATGAAAAACGGCATAGCTCCCCTGGCATCCTTATTTGCATAACTGCACAAAATGGTGCGGGTTTCACCGGGTGCTAATTCCACATAGTTGTCGCTAAAGATTATCGGTAAAATATCTTCGCCCGACCTGCCTTTTAAAACGCGCAGGTGTACCTGGAAAGCCACTGTTTTGCCGGAGTTGGTAACGATTACCGTATGCAAAGTACTATCCTGCTTTTTCGCGGTTGTGTATGACATTTTTAGCGGGGTTTTGCCAATATATTGCAATGCAGAAAAATCGGCATATTGGGTCTGTGGCGTCATGTACCATTTTGATTTCGCCCAATCCAGGACATCAGGTTTTTTTGACAGCCAATACCAGTTGATACTTTTCACTTCGCCCTTTGCGTCGTTGAGTTGAAGCCGCAGGAAATAAGTATCCGAGAGGTCGCTGATCTGCGGTAGTATAAAACATTTTTGTATGCTGTCGGCTTCGATACGGGTAGTCATGCTATTTGAATATTTCAAAGTGCCATCCAAATTGAAAATCTCAGCTTTGGCTTTTAGCCCGGAAAATTTTTCCAGCAGCGAGTTTGTAATATCCACTTCGTTATTAGCATAAGAATACATAATGTGCAGCGGTTCCATAGACTTTTTCATGCCGAAGTAAGTGCCTGCAGGATACAGATAATAATCGTACGTGTGCCAGATCAGGCCTGGCCATGGGTTGCTGCCCATCCACTGTACTACGCCGGTAGCCGTGTGATATTTATGCAGGCCATAAGATTCCATCATGGCGCGGTGTGACTCGTAATTTTGTACCTGTGCTTTAGCAATATAATCTTTGATATCAGTTGCTTTCCCGTAGCGTCCTTCCAGCGCATCATTAAAAACCTGTGTGTTGCCGAAGGTCATGGTACCACAATGATATTTCCAGGATTCTGTGGTGAACCACAATGAATCTTTTGGTATGAATTTTATCAGGCTTTCATATGGGGGGATCGACGGCCCTGTCGATATCTCCGTTGCGAAACTCCATGCGCCGCCATGTCTCAATGACGTATCGGTTTCCCAATAAATAGGTGGCACCCATTCATAGGGGCCAGCCATTTTTACACCGCTAAAACCAGACACTTTCGATTTGGAAGCATCAGCGGTTGAAATGGTTGGGTTGGGCCATTTCAACGACGCTTCAATTTTCAGGTAATCTTCTTCAACCGTTGAATCCCGCGGTGGCATATCGCTGCCATTGAGCCATACCATCAGGCTCGATTTGTTTCGGAGCCAGAGCATCACACTGCTGTCGGATGCCATGGCCGATGCACGTTTGGCTGCGTCCCAATTTTCGGGATATTGCCACGCGCCGCAACACATCCAGCCAGTCATGACCAGCATACCATATTTATCGCAAAGCGCATAAAAATTATCGTCTTCCATTTTCCCTTCTGAGCGAACGATATTCATATTCATATGACGATAAAGGCGGATCTCCTGCTCCTGGCGTTCCCGTGAACGACGTTGAAAAATATCCGGTGACCATGCTGCACCACGTAAAACAATCCGCTTGCCATTCACGATAAAAACACGCGATTTATCATCGATAAACTGCGATGTGATCTGGCGAATGCCAAAGGATTCTGCTAGGGTATTACTCACCAATTTATCATGCGCCACTGAAAGCTCAATATGATTCAGGTTCGGCTTTCCGTATTGCCATGGCCACCAGATGCGGGGGTTTTTAATATTGAGTTGCGGGAAATCAGTCGGGGTAAAAGTCACTTCGGTAGTTTCATGGGCATTTAAATGAACTTTCTTTTTGAAATTTATTTCGGAATTAATCTTGCCTCTTACCATTACATCCTGGGGCATGGCTGAGTAATTGGTCACAAGTGCATCTACTGTAAGATGTGCCACCGCCAATGATGGCAGATCGAAATTTGTAGTCACCAATGGATATTGAATAGCAACGCGATCATAGGTTTTGATCTCAATATTGTTGATGATCCCTGCATTGTAATCGGGGGGATAATGTATCCAGTCTGCATAATCAATCGCCAAATCGCCACCATGTTTGTGTGGGTTGATTGGGCGCTTGATTTCCAGGGCAAGTGTGTTGGCGCCAGTCGGTTTAATATTTTTAGAAATATTCAGTTCTATGATACGATAAGGATTTACAATTTGGTTCGAATCGGCTATGAGCACACCATTAAGCCAAACATTTGCCTTGTAGTTGATACCATGAAGTTTGAGTACCGCATCCTTTCCTGCTTCAGATGATGGGAGTGTAAATGCGGTACGAAACCACCAGGTGGAATCAAGCTTAGGGTCGTTCAGCTTCTCGAAGTTCATATCATAGAACGGATCGAATTCATAAACTTTATTTGACAACAAACCGGCGATGATGGTCGTAGGTACACTCACCTTATACCAGCCCAGGGTTTTATACCTGTTTTGAGAGATGCCTGAGCCGGCATCTGCAACCCGGGTGGCCGACTGCATTTGCCACCCGTCTTTTAATATCATTTTGAAATTTTCACTGCTTTGCGCGAATGCCAACGACATCGTAAGCAACGATATTACTATTGAGCTAATTTTTTTCATGACTCTTAATTATTTATTGGTAGAATAATTATTGTACATCAAAATAAAGTGCGGCCGCGCCGAATATGCAAAGGTTGACCAGGATATTTTTTAAAAAGGTTGTAGTATGAATTTTATGAGCCCGATAGTAAAGCGTTTGTTGTGTTTGGTTCTGCCTGGTAGAGCACATAACCGCCCTTCGCATCATGCTGAACATCGACTGTCTTTATTTTTGATCCCTGGCTCACGGTCACCCTGCTCCATGTAGAAGGAACATAGGTTTTGAGCGTTAGCGGCAGATCAAACATCTTTTTGTCCAGTGAATGGGTGAGTGATACACTAATCTTCCCGTCTTTTTCATTAGCGTTTACTGTAGCATACTCACGCTCACGCATGTATTTAGTGACTTCACCGAAAGTTGCAATCCAAAGTTTGTCTTCCCTGTCTTTGATATAATTAAAATATTCTTCGAGTTTTGGAATCGGTGTCGGTTCCCAGCCGAGGCTGTCAATGCCATGAAAAACAAGCACCAGCCACATATCTTTATTTGCGTAAGTGGTATCCACCCACGATTTCATTAATGTTAATGGTGTTTTATGCAGTGGTCCACGCTGCCATTGTATATAATCCTTATTACTCGGGTGAGGAAGTTCCTTACTCGCCCGATCAATCTCTTTCAAAAATGGTTCAGGCATGCGGTTGCGAAGTGCGGGATAAATTTTGTAGGCGATCTGCATCACGCGGTCGTCTTCATAGCCATATGGGACTTCGACGGAGAACGTGTATTTGTCGCCCAGCTGATTTTTGATTTCTTCTTTGCTTTTCTCAAGTTCATAACGAATATTGGCTTCATCCAAACCGGGCATGGTGGCGTGTGTGATGGAATGGCTCGCAATTTCATATCCTTCACCTGCATCTTTTCTGAAATCATCCCAACTCGATCCTACAGCTTCCTTATATTCCGGGCATGGTTCGTACCCGGGTTTAAAATCTCCATGACGCACTTTGGCGTACAAACTGTCCATCAAATGAAAAGCCTGTTGCTTTTTGCCCGAAGAATACAAACCGCCTGCATGAGTATGATATGAAATTGTTCCCATATAGCCCAGATATCCAGCTGCCGAACATCGCTCCAAAAAATTTTGTTCAGTGGTTGGGACCGAAGCGGATTCTTTTATGATAACTTCAACCGGCCGGCCCACAAATTTACCGGAGTATGTAGAGCCGGTGATCGGGCCGGTAATAACAAAGAAAGTTGCGGGTATTTTTAAACGCTCCATGAGCGGCAATGCGCGGGTAAACTGATTTCTGGAAGCGTCATCATACGTAATGGATACTGCACCGTTTTTGCCGTATTGCCATTCGGTGATCGTGGTCCTGCCGCCTTGCGCCTTGCAAATGCCGAAAGATAAACTCAGGGCCGTAACAGATACCAGAAGCTTGGGATGGTTTGAAAAATTCAGGTTCATAATAGACCATGAATTTATCGAAAATCAGAATTAACCCACGATATTTTTATTGGCCTCTTGGAATGACCAATAGTAGAAGAGTACTACTTGATTTTAAAGGAATCACTTTGATCCTCAATCCGGGTTTCATAGGCATTGATGAAATCATCGAATTGTTTTCCCACACCGACGAGGTATTCATATTTCTGATTGTATTTGGTTTGAATCTGGAATTCATCCAGCGTAGCTATTTTATTAGACACAATAAATTTAGAAAAATAGCTGTTCTTGGG
>JBGPBW010000136.1:0-13284 GCA_041481385.1 Puia sp. | reverse complement strand
CCTAATCTAAACCTGCTGGGCATCCGGGAACCCGGTATTTACGGACGACAGACATTTGAAGACTTCCTGAAAGAACTGAAAGAAAAATATCCGGCCATCCAGATCGATTATTTTCAGAGTAATGTGGAGGGAGAACTGGTAACCGAACTTCAGCGGGTGGGATTTTCTTATGATGGAATCCTGCTGAACGCAGCGGCCTATACCCATACTTCAGTAGCAATCGGAGACGCTGTTGCTGCAATCAAAACACCGGTGATCGAAATACATATAAGCAATATTGCTGCCCGTGAAGAGTACCGTCTTCGTTCACTCATCGCTCCTAAATGTGTGGGTGCGATAACCGGCATGGGCCTGAAAGGTTATGAACTGGGCCTTCAATATTTTCTATAAAAAGATGCGCATCATCAGCGCGATCCCGTTATCCTGCTTGGGAGCTTCGGTCAGTTTGATGATATGCAATCCGCTGGACGACCAGATCATGAAAACATCTCCTTTTTTTGATTTGGCCAGCTGCCTGTCGATGGCGGGAATAATACTTCCCCTGGCCACCCAACCCAGATCTCCCTGCGTGGAAGATTCACCGCCCATGGAGTAAGCCTGGGCCAGCCGCTCAAAACTTTCCTCTTTATTTTTTAATTTATTGAGGATCGCGTTGCCGATACTGTTAGCCATCCTGTACCTGAACACAGAAGTGTCAATAAAAATCTGACTGATCTTATAAAATGTATTGGGCAAACGGGCGAGGATCTGAACGAGAAATTTCTGGCCCTGAATGGTATAGGGTCCGTATACTTTTTTGAGCACACCTTTGTAAGCCAGACTGTCAGCCAGTGTATTGAAATGGGTTGTCCGGGTTACAACCACCGTATCCAGCCTGAATTTTTTCTTCAGAATATCTTTAACATATAATGGTGAATTCGGGGATTTCTCAATCTCCATTTTGATATCCGCCATGGACTTTGGCTGGCTAAATCCATGTAAACTAATGGTAATCAATAAAATAAGACTGAAAACTTTAACCATAAATGCCCGTTCAGGTTGCAAATATAGTCAGGCGCACCCAACTGCTACCGCAACATTTCACCTTCCCGGTTCGTTTTTTGTGTAATTAAGATTCTATGAAACGACTCGTTTTTTTCCTGCTCATTTTTATTTCCTGCAAGTGTTTTTCCCAGGCAGGTTCTTTTATCATTGGAGTGAAAGGAGATACCCTGAATAAAGTGGATGCTAAAAACCAGAAACAGGGGAAATGGGTTATCCGGGTAGATGAAGTGCGCGGTGAACCAGGTTATGAAGAAGAAGGGGAATTCAAGAACAACCGAAAGGAAGGAACCTGGCGTATTTACAGTTTACAGGGGGATCTTACCGGTCTTGAATTTTATCATTGGGGCAACAAAGATGGTAACTGCCAGTATTTTAATTCAGCCGGATCCCTGATCCGCGAGGAATCCTGGCGTGCATTAAATCCGGATAAATTATATGATACCCTGGAAATAGAAGATATCGACCATCTGAATGAATACAAAACGGTTATTGTAAAGAATGAAGGGGTTGCCATCCGCCATGGGACCTGGAAATTTTATGATCCATCTACAGGTATGATCAACAAACTCCAAACCTATACGATGGGCAAACTGGAAATACCCAAAAGCGACCCGGGTACAGACTCAACGAAAACGGCCAGCAAAACCATGGTAAAACCCAAGGAGGTCCAGGACTTTGAAAAGAAAAACGCGGGTAAGAAAAAGATTAGGGTCCGGGACGGTCAGACGAATTAATGGGCATTGGCTTCAACTGGTTTTTCAATGACCAGCACTTTGTCAATCCGCTGGGCGTCCATATCAATAATTTCAAATTTAAAATCCTTCCACTCCATCCGCTCACCGGTTCTCGGAATATGTTCCAGCTGATGCAGAATAAAGCCTGCCAGGGTATCAAACTCATGTTCGCCTTCGTTCATCCATTCCGTTTTATCAAAATGTGCAAGGAAATCATAAAAAGGTATTTGCGCATCTACCAGGAATGATCCGTCATCCCGTTTGGTGATTTCATAATCCGACACGTCCGGTTGTGGAATATCGCCGATCAACGCTTCCAGGATATCGTTCAATGTAATCAGGCCGAGCAGGCTTCCATATTCATCCACGATGCAACAGCTGTGGGTCTTTGTTTCCTTGAATTTTTCAAGCACCTGATAAGCCGTATTGTTTTCGGGAACAAAAAGCGCCTGGGTCATCATGTCTTTGAAGGGCGTTGAATCGTCGGCAACATACATATCCTTAATCGTGACCATGCCTTTGATGTTATCAATCTCGCCATCACAAACCGGATACACAGAATGGGGTTCACGCAGTATTTTTTCTTTGATCAGTTCTTCAGTTTCGTTCAGGTCAAACCAGATGATATCGCTGCGATGGGTCATCAGGGAAGTGATGTTCCGGTCGCCCAGATGAAATACTCTTTCGATAATTTCCTGTTCTGCTTCTTCGATTGTGCCCTGTTCCGTGCCTTCATTGATGATGGCCTTAATTTCATCTTCGGTAACATTGCCCTCGGGAGAGGGTTTAATGGAAAACAAAATGAAAAATAGATTACTGAGCCAGTTCAACAGAGCAACGATCGGATACCCGATTTTTGAGAAAATGGTCATGGGTCTTGCAACGATCCGCGCAATTCGTTCTGCCTTCAGTAAACCGACCCTTTTAGGGATCAGTTCGCCGAAAAGAATCGACAGGAAGGTTACGACGATCACGATGAGTGCAGTGGATATATTAGCGGCATAGCGATGCAGGTAGGGAATCTTCTCGATATAAGGTCTGAGGTATTCGCCAAATTTCTCTCCCGAATAAAATCCCGTCAAGATGGCGATCAGTGTGATACCGATCTGGGCAGTGGAAAGAAAAAGCTCCGGATTCTCGGTAAGCCTTAAAGCGGCTTTTGCCTTTACATCACCTTTAGAGGCCATGTCTTCCAGCTTTGATTTCCTGGCGGAAACCAGGGCAATCTCCGCCATCACAAACAAACCGTTCAGAAAAATTAAGCAGAAAAGAATAATCAATGAAAACATGCCTGGTTTTTACTTTAAAGAGAGGGTTCCGAATTGCAGCCTGAAAAATGTACTCATGCCCAATCCGATTGCAGTTCCAAGTATAATACCACCGGCAACATCCAGTGGATATTGAACCCCTACATAAATCTGGCCATAACTGATGATGAATGCCCAAAGGAACAATAACCATCGCCAGGACCCGGTTTGATTTAAAGTTATAAAAATAAACCATGTAGCGGCGAAATGATTACAGGCGGATGCTGCGGGAAAACCTGAATGCGGCGGGCAATAGTTCACCAACAGCCTGACACTGTCCATAAAATCCGGATTCTGGCAGGGCCGGTAACGGAAAATAAGTGCTTTGAAAAGTGAACTGCTGATCAGGTCGCTGATAATGGTAGTCATAATCAGGCTGGCAGACCACCAGAGTCCTTTCAACCGGAAATTATAAACGGTAAATACCAGGAGGAAAACATATAATGGATACCAGATTTCTTCCTGCCTGACAACAGGCATGATCAGATCAAAAGCCGGGAAAATCCATTCCTGATTTATTTTGTCAAACAACCAGTGGTCGAATCGCAACAGTGAGCTGAAAATGGTCAAAATAGAATTAATATTACGCGTTAAAGATACCTAAATTGAAATTGGATTTTTATACCGGGGGATATTTTTGTATCAGAAAGAAACTCTTGATTTTTTTGTGGATTTGTTTTTATGCCTGCAAAGGACCATTTACTGATCAGCATGCAGGGACTTACTTGCAAAAAATTCCGGTTTCACCGGATCGGGTCTATGATCTCAGCGGATATGCCGGAGGCGGAGGCAGTTCGCCTTATGCACTCTTCGACGAAAATACATATGTGGATCCCCGTTATGAAAAATCCGGAGAAGGATTTATTCCGGTAACCAATTGCCAGCCCATTGTTCATCCCGCTATTTATTTTCACGGAACTGAAGGCAGCCGGATTGTGGCCGACTTAAAAATTCCTTACAGGATCAGGGAAATCTATTACTACGACCGTTCCCGAACGTCAGACAGCTGTTGGCTCTATACAGGTAATATGAAAAAATGGAAACCCGTAGCCGCATTTGTTACTGCATCGCCAACTGCCTGCGGCAGGTGGAAAAAAGTCAGTCTTGATGAAGAATCCCGCTATGTGATGATCCGTTTCAGCAATTATGAAACCAATATTGCGGAAATGGTTTTTTATGGTGATCCCGCCGAAACTGCACCGCCGCCCGACAACTTCACGATTCGCAAAGGATTTACGCAAACACCCCTAAACCAGTTCCTCGGTGTCAACTATATTATGGAAAACCAGCCTGCCTTGTTGAAACCCTTTCATTATAGCAGGTTATACAACTTTGCATTAGATTTTGATAACGATACGAGCCGGGATGAAAACCATGTCCGTTTCAATATGTTGCACTATGGCCGTTATAGTAAGGAAGCAGACAAATATATTTTTGATTTAGATACGCTGCAGCATGTGAACAGAGGAAATATATGGTTCAGTATCCGGGGTGTTTCCAGTTGGATGAGCGCACTTGGGTTTACAGATAAGGATCGTCCGATGAACCGGCCTTCAATGAATTCAGAAGATCCGTCAAGTTATTCCCGCCATGCAGAAATGATGTGGCACCTGGCTGCCTTTTTCGGTTATAACCATGTAGACACAAACCTGCTTTCTCTTGCACATGAGCCGCGCCGTACAGGCAGGGGTTCGATGTGCCTATATGAAAACGGCAATGAAGAAGATGCTAACTGGGTTGGAAATAAATATTGCAGTCCTTATGAATACTTTGCCCAGAGTACGGCAGACTGGGACGGAGACGAGGGAAGGTTAGGAACACGGCATGGGATTCATGCAGCTGATCCGCAAGCCAGCCTGATGATGAGCGGATTAATGGGTCCGGATACCAACCGGGTGAAAGTGTACAGTTTCCTTTCTGAAAACCTCCGGGACGACAAAAAATTTATATGGCAGGGTGGGATACAGTACCACTACTACGCACAAAAAAACGGAAAGGGCATAACTCCCGAAGCGGATTCAATGCGAAAGAAACTGGTGCAGGTCGCCGATTGCAGCTTTCGCATCGCCCCGGGAGTGAAATGTTTTCTGGGAGAAAACGGTTACGACAAATCGCCGGTCTCACGTCAATGTACGCCGGTAATACCAGGCATGTCCGCTGCACAGAGCCAGGGAATCATACTGCTCCGATCCATCAATGCAACTTTTTTTTCCGGCTTTGATGCCTACATTTTATACTGGCTGCGGGACGGAAATCCCGAAAATGATCCGCGTGTTTATCTGACCAGCGGCATCCTCCGCACGCTGCCTGATGGGAAAACCCAGGTTTATCCGGGCTGGTATTATATCAGCACCCTGGTAAATCATCTCGGGAAATACCGGCCCGATCTCGTGGTTCGTGAGGAGGGAGACACCTGGATCTATCGGTACAGGCACAGCGAATTCCCCGATTCTCTGGCTTATTTTATTTACAAACCGACCGCAGACGGCAGCCGGGTTAGCGCTTTTACACTTGAAACCGGAAAAACGATGAATAACCAGGTGCGGAAAGTCAGTTTTTTAGACAATACGGACCAGGGGTCAGTAGAAATCATGAAGGTTCTTAATGGGAATATTAAAATCGACGTGTTGGAAAAACCGGTACTGATTTTATACAAAGAACCGGCAGCAGGAAAATAATTTTTACGCATTCCTTCTTACCTTCATCGCAATCCGGTTCCACAGTATGCACAGAAGTTATCTGGAAGATTTTTTTGATGGGATGAATGACAAACTGTTTTTTGTTTTGATCATTTGTATTCAGGTCATTTTTATCTTTCAGGGACTTGATTTTGCGGATTCCGGATTCGACGCCGATTTCTACAGCCGGATTTTCAGCGATCCTGCAACGGTCCAGTACAATTTTATGTATTGGTTTACCGGTATCCTCGGCGGTGCCTGGTTGAAATTATTTCCCGGCATGGGATTGCTGGGCCTGCGGATAGCCGGTGTGCTTTTCACTTCGGTCACATTCTGGATTACTTATGATATCCTGAAGAAATACCTGCATACCGGATCACTGCGTCTGTCGTTGGTTCTCATCATCCTGTTTCTGGCAACATCTATCAAGGAAATAAATTATGACGATGTCACGGCGCTGTTTTTCATCTGTGCAGCCTGGTATCTGTTCAGAGGTCTGATCCGCGGGAAACCTTTCCTGCTTTTTTTAGCCGGATTGTTTATTTCCCTGAATACCTTTTCACGTCTTCCGAATGTCATGGGTCTCGCACTGATCCTGGCCATCTGGTTTTCCGGTTATCTGAATGCCTCCCGGCTGCGACAGACTGTTTATGAATCACTGAGCTTCCTCGCTGGATTTATTTGTATGTCGCTCCTTTTAGTCGGTTTGATGAGGTATCTGCACCACGACCATATTTTTTTGAACAGCCTCAGGCTTGCCAGGCAAATCGGGAGCAGTCATGGCAATTCACACAGTCTGTATGCGATGCTGAAATTGTATGTTGTCCATTATGGTGAGGCACTATCCATTTCCACTGTTGTTTTGGTTGCATTGTGGAGTTCTTCAGCAGCCTGGAGAAGATTGAAAAATGATTTTCCGGCGACTATTCCTTTTTTGCCGGTAATAAAATATGCTATCCTGATCATTCTTTCAGCCATTTGTATTTACCGCGCGAAAAAAGATCCCGATTTTTGGTTCTACCTGTATTTGTTCTATGCGGGTAGCAGCCTGATTGTAGGGTTTCTGATCATTACCGGACGCCAGCCAAAGAATCTCCGCGTTCTGGCAGCGATCGGAACGATTATGCTTTTGGTGATGCCGCTGGGCAGTAATTATTTGCTGATGACAGTCGGGAAATATGCGGTTTGGATCATGATTCCGATTACGGTGGATTACCTGCTGAATATACGGGCACTTAGCAGTCGCGTCGTGGTAAGTGAGAACAGCCGGCATTCTTATGAACAGGTCATCGACGTTAAGCAGATGACAGGCCTTCGAAATGTATGCATTTACCTGACTTTTGTATTCATAATCAGTGTAACGTATTACTATCCTTATTTTGATCGGGCGGATCGGTCCCGCATGCGCTTCCCGATTCACAATGAGCATGTGAAAGGAATATACACCACCGAAAGCCGGGCCCGGGTGGTCAATGAACTGCTTGCGCAAAGTGCATTATATGTCAAGCCGGACGATTATGTATTGGCATACGATTGCATCCCTATGTATTATTACATGACGGATACCAAACCTTTTATGCACAATTCATGGGTATGGCTTTACGATGACGCTGTTTTTAAGCAGGAACTGTATAAGTCACTGCGGGAAACCCGGGTTTGTCCTGTCGTGATTATGCAGAAGAGGAGTACAATCGGGAATAACTGGCCGGACAATTATTTGGAAGAATACACATTCCGGCCGGAAGCACTGGCCCATATGCAGGAGTTCCTGAAAATGTATCAATACCGGCAGGTTTGGGAAAATGATTTTTTCAGGATCTATATCCCGGCAGAGAAAACACCCGCATTTGCTGAAAACAGTCTGCGGTAATCAGTCTATTTATTCCTTATTTTAGGGGATGCAAATGCCGTCAGTTCCTCTGAATGAAAAAGAAAGGCTTGCTGCACTCAGGGAATACCAGATCCTCGATACGGAAACTGAACCGGAATTTGATGAAATCACTGACCTGGCCTCTGAGATTTGTCAGGCGCCTATTTCTATGATAACACTTATTGATGAGGAAAGACAGTGGATCAAATCCACCGCAAACCTGCCCGTTCGTGAAATGCCACGCAGGACAGCCTTTTGCGCACATGCAATCCTCTTTCCGCTTGACCCCTTTGTGGTTTCAGATATGCGAAAGGATGAACGGTTTAAAGACCATCCCTTTGTTATAGGGGAACCCCATATTGTTTTTTTTGCGGGCATACCGCTGACCAATCCCGAAGGATTTGCATTGGGAACATTATGTGTGCTGGATAAAAAGCCAAGGATACTTTCGGACAGCCAGTTAAGGGCTCTTAAAATCCTCGCCACCCAGGTTATTCACCTGCTTGAATTGAGAAAGGCCAATTTCCGGTTGAAATCACTAAAGTCAATTCTTGAGGCGCGCAATGAGGAACTGCAACAATTTGCATTTGTCATATCGCATGATATTAAGTCACCACTGGCCAGCATCGTTTTGTCCGGTGAAATGTTACGCGAAAATTTCGGGGATAATATAGATGAAGACAACGACCAGTTGCTTAAAGTATTAAGCCGGTCATCTTTAAAAATACGAAACCTGGTAGATGGAGTTCTCGCATATTATCGTTCCGAGTCGGCGCTGAGTGAAGGCGCTGAATCATTCGAGCTTCAACCTTTCTTAGTTTCGATTGCCGAGATGTTCAGAACCAACAACGCCATTGATATTCAATTACCGGATGAGACCCTCTCGATTTTTATGAATAAGACGGCATTGGAACAGATTCTGGTGAACCTGGTTCAAAATGCGATTAAGTACAACGATAAAGACAAACCCGGTATACAGATCCGGTTTTCAGAAGATGATACCCACTATTATTTTTCTGTGACAGATAATGGAAGAGGCATTTCCCCCGAAGAAGAGAAAAAGATATTTGAATTGTTTACCACACTGGGTCAGCGCGACCGCTTTGATACGCAGGGATCGGGTATCGGGCTATCCACAGTAAAAAAACTGGTAGAAAAATTATCGGGCACCATAAGCCTGAAATCCGTGCCGGGCGAAGGCTCTGAATTTTCGTTTTCAATAAAGAAGCAGAAATAGTTTTTATTATTTAGCCCCAAGTTGACCGGATGAAATTTATCAGACAACTTTTTCTCTACACCGGATTGATTGTTGTTTTCGGCGGACTGATCCTGTATATGCTGAAGTCTGGCGGCCATGCAACGGCTGCCGAAGGAACTGTGATCCAGACTCCGGGAAAATCAGCCGGCTCCGGGTTTTTTATAAACCTGTTTCAGGAGAATATGCAGGAAGCTCTTCCACGTTTGCTATTACAGATCATCATTATAATTGTAGCAACCCGTTTATTCGGATTAGTCTTCAGGAAAATCGGCCAGCCCGCGGTAGTTGGTGAAACGGTTGCCGGTATCGTTCTCGGACCTTCCTTGCTGGGGCTGGTATTTCCAGACGCCTTCCATTTTTTATTTCCCATAGAATCCCTTCCAAACCTGCGATTTCTTAGTCAGATTGGTCTGATTCTTTTCATGTTTATTGTAGGTCTTGAGCTCGATTATCGTCTCCTGCGTAAACAGGCTTTTGAAGCTGTGATCATCAGTCACGCAAGCATTCTCATTCCCTTTTGCCTGGGTATATTTATTTCTTTTTATTTATATCCCCTGTATGGTTCGCACCAAACGGGTTTTTATCCGTTTGCCCTGTTCATGGGTATTGCCATGAGTATAACCGCTTTTCCGGTACTTGCGCGGATTATAAGGGATAGAAAACTGACTGACACAAAACTGGGTATCCTGGCACTGTCCTGCGCCGCATCAGACGATGTCACAGCCTGGTGTATTCTGGCCATACTCATCGCCCTGATACGATCAGGATCCGGTTTGAACGGCCTTGGGGTTGTCAGTCTGGTAGTGGTGTATATGCTGGTCATGCTTGTTCCTGTAAAAAGAGGACTGGCCTGGATTCAGTCTGCATTCGAGAAAGGGGAAATCAGTTACAGTACACTCATGGCCATGCTGTTCTCAGTCTTGTTGCTCTCATCCTGGTGTACGGAAGCGATCGGCATACATGCATTATTTGGCGCTTTCCTGGCTGGAATCGTTATTCCGAAAAACAAGGAAGTGCATACCCGGATTATCAGCCGGATCAGTGATCTGACCCTGGTGATGCTGCTTCCCTTATTTTTTGTTTTTACCGGACTTCGTACACAGGCGGGTTTATTGAATTCCGCTGTTTTGTGGACCAGCTTCGGGTATATCCTGCTCTGTGCCGTTGTTGGAAAATTTGGCGGAAGTGCATTGGTAGCTCGGTTTTTGGGCCAGTCCTGGAAAGACAGTCTCTCCATCGGTGCGCTGATGAATACCAGGGGGTTGATGGAACTGGTTGTTTTAAATATTGGTTACGATATGGGCATCCTCAGCACAGAGATTTTTTCAATGATGGTACTGATGGCATTGCTGACCACCATGATGACCAGTCCTTTACTGGACTGGATCAATCTTTCTGCAAAATCACGAAACTGAGTTGGCATTTCATGAACACCCGGATTCCGGAATAGATTCTGGCCTGTGTTACAATATTTGCCGGCCCTTGTTCATATTTTATTTCGAATTGAATCAACGGATCCTTATTCGGATCGATCATATTGAGGTATTTAATCATAGAGGCGCTGTTAATCCGGATGCGCTCCTGCAAATGAGTGCCTGTAATTTCTGAAATCATCTCCAGCATGCAAACGCCGGGTAATACGGGATGCCCGGGAAAATGTCCTTTAAAAATAGGATGTCCTGCCTGCAGCAGGACGGCTGCCCGAATGATTTTTTCAGTTTCTGTGGTTTCCTGGATCGTATATAAATTATTCAGCAGCAAGCCCGGAAATTTTTTTCAGTGAAATGGTAAAATTAAAATTCAGATGGCGGATTATAATGCTGTCCGGCTCATTTCCATAAATATTTCCCGGAAAACGGGCTTCTACAACAGGTTTCTTTTTGGATGCCCGCTGCATGTTCACCAACTGCCTGCATGGAATATCCGTAATATAGTAGTTTATGCCAGTTTGCTGGGGATAGGCATGATAAACCAGCTGACTGTCCTGAAGTGAATAACTGCTGGTACTTTCCATATTTCTGAACAGGATGAGCTCAAAATCTTTTCTCAGCGTGGTGATCAGGTATTTCTTATTCATGTTCGGAGTGATCTGGTAAACGGTAAATCCGCTGTCTGCCCCGAATCCAAAGTCGAAAAAAGGGAAACCCATTTCATTGGTGAACACCACCCGGATGCTGCTGTCCGGCATCCGTTTGATCAATAACAGTCCGCTGATATGGGTTTTCCGTACGTCGGCTGATGTTTTATACATGACCCTGCTGAATTCCGGTTTGAATTTTAACACACAGTTTTCACGGGTTTGAATTTTTTGCATATGCCGGTAACGATTACAGGAATACAACAAAAAAACAGCGCTAATGAATATCAAATTGGGAATCAGGAATCTGGGCATTGATTTGTTTGTTCTGAAAGCGAATATTCGTTTTATCGCCGGTCGCATCATACAACCCGATGGCTGATGCCGTAAAGTCCTTTTTATCCAGGACAATATTAATATTTTTATAGAGTTCCTTCAGATTGCTGGCCATAGGTTTGAATTCAACGAGCCAGGATCCCGCATTTTCAAAAATCCGGTATTGGAAATCGGGATTATCGAGCATGTTTCCTGAAACACAGTCGATCAATATCCGGTTAACCTGCTGAAAGGCCGGGTTGGAACCGGCAGATATTTTAGTTTCCTTCTCACCATCCCTGACATAAATTTTCCCGCCGTTCAGGATCACGAGATAGGAGTAGGGCTTTATATATTCCATGCGCAGTTTATCCTTTTTCCGGAAACAGAATTTCCCTGAAGAAATAATTTTTTCTGATAACATAGTCAGGGACTTCTCCTGGGTAAAATCAGCCTGTATGGATTCCGTGGCTGATGCAGACTGTATAAACAATTTTTTAAATGACTCAGCATTCTTCAATTCTGTAAATCCTGCATATTGTCCGCGGCTGTTCAGGCAACAAAAAAATAAACCGGCCAGGATCAGGGATCTAGTCATAGGGATTCAAATTAATCAATTTATCCAGGCGCTCCACCCGGTATCCTTTTTCCTGAATGCCTTTCAGCAACCGGGGTAATATCTGAATGGTCGTTTCCTGTGTATCGTGTAAAAGCAGGATGGCACCTGGTTTCAGGGATGAGATGATTTTTTTAAGCAGGCGGTTTTCATCGCGGATGACCGTATCGTAAGAACGTATTGACCAGCCGATCGAAATGAATCCCCCCTTTAACACTGCTGCTTTGAGGTTCGGATTGGTCACTCCAAAGGGGGGTCTGAAAAACAATGGACTAAGGCCGGTGACCCCCCTGCAGGACTTCGACATGTTTTGCATTTCTCTAAGCATTCTGCCCGGACTGAACAGATCGAACAACGGATGATGTGTGTAGCTATGGTTGCCAATGATATGGCCTTCAGCGGCGATTCTTTTTAATTGCGCTTCCCGGCCTGTTATGTTTTTCCCTATGCAAAAAAATGCCGCCTCTACCTGATGTTCTTTCAGCATGTCGAGAACGCGGTCTGTTTTTTCTCCCGCGGGCCCATCGTCAAAACTTATTGCGATACATTTTTCAGTAGCAGGACCGTAACAAATGGATTTCAAAAAAAACCCCCACTGAATAAAATAGGTTCCGCAGAATAAAACGATGATATATATCAGCAGCAACCATCCGTAGAATAGCGAGCCCGCGTGAAAATAACGATCCGCCCATATCCACACCAGGATGAGTATAATAAAAAGAAAATTAAAGATGCGGTAGTTCAACAGCTGCTGATTAAAATAAAACTATGATGGGTATTTCCGGTACGATGGTGTATAATGATATTGTTCAATGGTAATGTTATTCCCTTCATCCAGGAGGGCAGTTTTTGCTCCTTCAGTAAACAAGCTGCAAGCCATAAGGCAAATCCCGATGCGGTAGGGAAATCCCCGCATAACGATTTGAAAGGGAAAAAAGATTTGCCTGGGAATACAGTAGTTAGCAGCATTTCATCTGGTTCGTCATTATGGGGATCACCGGTCTGTGAGCTGAGCACCAGGTCAATCTGGTCCATAGAAACATTATTGTATTTCAGAAAGTCAGGAATTGCATTTTGTATGGTTTCATTGTTTTCAGGTTTGTACAACAAACACATATCCCGGATCAGTGCCATCGGATTTTTTCCGGGTTCTTTATCGATCAAAAAAAATGCAGCACCTTCCCCGGCAACATTTCCAACGAGGGGCCGTCCATTTTTCCAGCCCGGTTTATACAAACCAAACCGGCGCAATATGGTATGACGGTCCTTCGTGATTTCGTCTACGGCCCCAACCAACACGGGCCGCCCGCCTTCTTCCATAAGCAGGCTGGCTTCGATCAAAGCATTCTCAAAGGAAAAAGAACGGTGAACGATGGTATTATTAT
>JBGPBW010000135.1:0-13291 GCA_041481385.1 Puia sp. | reverse complement strand
CCCGCTTTTAAT
Source organism: Puia sp. (assembly GCA_041481385.1). Taxonomy (GTDB): domain Bacteria; phylum Bacteroidota; class Bacteroidia; order Chitinophagales; family Chitinophagaceae; genus Puia. The sequence continues at coordinate 13,279 of JBGPBW010000135.1, read as the reverse complement.
AATCTCTCCGGTAAACATATCAGCATATTGTTATTTCTAAATATTAAGGCCATATTCGCCGCCTTTGGACTAACATTATTTGTCGGTCTTCTGGCAGGTATATATCCGGCATTTTTTCTTTCCTCCTTCCATACCATCAGTGTACTTAAAGGTGCTGTTTCGAATGGACCTGAGAAACGCAGCATATTACGTAGCGGGCTGGTTGTGTTTCAATTCATGATTTCAACCGCCCTGATCATTGCGACCCTGGTTGTCTACATGCAATTGCATTTTATGCAAAATAAAAAACTGGGCTATGACAGGGAACAGGTACTTGTTATTCAGGATACTTATGGGCTGGACAGTAATCAATATGCTTTCAAACAAAAACTAGCTAACGACAGCCGGGTTATTAATGCCACCATTTCCAGAGATGCCCCTGTCGGGCGCGCAGAGGGAGAAATAGACGGATCAGAGGTGTACGCCAGTGAAAACAAGGCAAGAGAAACTGAAAGTGAAATTCATGCCAACTTTTTTCATGTTGACTATGACTACCTATCCACACTGGGCATGAAGATGACAACGGGCAGATATTTTTCGAAAGATTTCGGAAGCGATTCTGCGGCGGTCGTGATCAATGAAGCGGCGGTTCGTGATTTAGGATGGAAGAGTAATGATGAAGCCATTAATAAAACGATTATTTCCTCAGGTCAGCATTCTTATCACGTGATCGGCGTAGTAAAGGATTTCAACTATACTTCTGCAAAACAAAGAATCGTTCCGTTGCTGATGATGTTGAGGCATAATAATGGCTCTGTGATCGTTAAATTAAGAACTGCAGATATTTCGGGTTTTTTGGCGGATACGAAAAGGGAATGGAATGCATTAAATGCCAGAACTCCTTTCTCTTATTATTTTCTGGATGATAAATTTGCTTCACTCTATGCAGCTGAAGAGAAGACCGGACAAATATTTTCGCTTTTTGCTTTTGTAGCCGTTTTAATTGCCAGTCTTGGTCTTTTCGGGCTGGTTGCTTTTACAACAGAACAACGAACACGGGAAATTGGTATACGTAAAGTGCTTGGGGCATCAGTACAACAGGTATTGATTCTTTTATCTAAAGAATTTCTAATGCTGGTGAGCATTGCATTTATTATTTCTATTCCCCTTACATGGTGGGCCATGCATAACTGGCTGAACAATTTTGCCTATCGCATGGATATGAACTGGTGGATCTTTGCTGTCGGAGGTTTATTAGCCATTTTTATTGCCCTGATTACGATGAGTTTTCAGTCCATCAAAGCAGCAGCTGCCAATCCCGTGAATAGTTTAAGGACTGAGTAAGTCAACTTTAGTTTACTGTTACTGGTCAGGGAAGTCATTTCATATTAATTGACAAAATCACAACAAAAAGGAAATTTTGAAACGCAGGAAAGAATTCCAAAGAAAAGTTATTATGCGTACCAGAAGATCATTCAGATGTAAAAAAAATAGCTGTCCTTGATTACTGAGAAAATACGTTAATCTTCTTCCTTTTCCTTTGAATAGAAATAATAAGAAAATGCGCACAAGACCGCGGCGGTGACCATCCAAATCATCGCGTCCGGGAAATGATACCCCAGGTATCCAATTAAAAATATACCCGCCATACTAAATATTGCCTTCAGAATGGCAACGAATAACTTACTTGCTTTCATTATTATGATGTTTTAGTCTGTTCATTTCCCTGTTTGAATGGTTTTCTATTCAAATCTACGGCTTTTAAAACCCCTTCCTAAGGGGTCTTCAACTAATTTATGTGTCACATTATGCTTATAATCAATAAGTTAAAGCGGTTATATGAGCACTTTAACATTTTAATTTCAATCGGTTACAAAAAATCAGATGCCGGTTACCAATGGTATACGTGTCTAAACAGCCGGAAGTAAACAGCCGGTCTACCCAGTATTGAATAAACTCTAAATCCGTCTTTATGAAGCTTTCAACTCCGGGTGTTTCCCTGAAAACCATTTTAGGTTGTTTCGCTGTCTCGTTTTTTGTCACCGCAGGATTCTGCTCTTTATATATATATATAAAAGCCAGTCCCGGTAAACTATTCAGTGAAAATTATCATCATTACGACCGCCATATTCTGCGGGGTGGCTCAAACTATTCTGCGCTCAGAGAAGCCTATTCATCAGGAAAGATGGACTCGGTGATCTGGGACTTTAAGAATCTGAATTCACCAGTCCCTGAGGAATACCTGTTGGCCGGTATCGCTTACCTCGAACAAAATCAGCCAGCAAAAGCCATTGAAACTTTTAAAATTCTGATTCAGAAAAACGAAAATTCCAAGACAGATTTTTTTGAGGACGATGCGGAATATTACCTGGCCATGAGTTACCTGGACAACCTGGAATCTGAAAAAGCGCTGCCCATTTTTGAAAAAATAAAAGCTGATCCGGAAAACAGACATTATAGTGATGTGGGTGAAATATTTCTTCTGTCTGTGCGGACCGCGATTGCAAAGAAATAAACTTCCTATGAAATACTTAGGTTTCATAAACTGAAAACCTGAAACCTGAATTCCTTAAGGCCACCTGTGTGGCCTTAGGAGTTTGGGGTATCGATACTGTTCACCCCTGTTGCGAAAACGGACAGTTTCATCGCATTAGCAAAGTTCAAATGGTTGACTAGTAGTATATTATTATGTGGCATTTTGTTAGCTTCCATTTTAAGCCAGAATCTCATTCCCGTTTGCCGATGCCATTAGACGGCTTAAAAAGACGTTATGTTTAAAAACTACCTCAAAGTCGCTTTCAGGAATCTCTGGCGCAATAAAGGCTTTTCACTAATCAATATCAGTGGCTTTGCCATTGGTATGGCCAGCGCGATTCTGATCCTGCTATGGATCCAGGATGAGTTGAGTTACGATCGTTTTCATAAAAATCCGGATCGCCTGTTCCAGCTCTGGTCGAGTGATTCATTGGATGGCGGCGTACGCTCGCTTATTTTTACGCCCCAGATGCTGGCGCCTGCACTGAAGCACGATTATCCTGAGGTGGAAGATGCAGCGCGCATTGGCTGGTCCTTCCCTTCACTATTTTCTTATAAAGAAAAGAAACTGAAGATCACGGGCACCTGGACTGATCCCTCTTTTCTCACCATGTTCAACTTTCCGTTGTTGAAGGGTGATGCAAAAACAGCATTAATCGATCCCTATTCCGTGGTGCTCACCCTAAGCATGGCAAAGAAATTATTTGGAGATGAGGACCCTATCGGGAAAATAGTTAAGATCGATAACACGGATAATTTTACGGTTACGGCGCTGCTTAAAGACCCACCTGAGAACACGCAGTTTGAAATTGGATACCTGAACTCTTCTGCCTATCTGCAAGCGAAGGGTTATTTTGATACCGACTGGACGGATATATCCATCAGAACTTTTGCACTGCTCAAGGCCGGTTCATCTCTGAACCATGTCAATGCCAAAATTAAAGACATTCAGGTGCGTTATTCCGGTAACAGGTCCAAAACGACCAGTTTTCTATATCCCCTTCGTGATGTTCGATTGTATTCTGATTTTAAAAACGGACAAGCCGTTGGCGGTCGCATTGATACGGTAAGGACCTTCGGTCTGATTGCTGTATTTATTCTTCTGATTGCCTGCATCAATTTCATGAATCTTTCCACAGCGAGAAGTGAAAAACGCGCAAAAGAAGTGGGCATCCGAAAGGTTTCCGGTGCTATGAAAAAATCATTGATCAGTCAGTTCCTTGGCGAATCTGTCCTGATGGCAAGCATCGCAGGAATCTTTGCATTGATGCTTGTACAGCTATGCCTTCCGGCTTTCAATTTACTGACTCAAAAACAACTTGCACTTGACTATACAAGATTTTGGTTTTGGATCTCTGCTCTCGGTTTTGTTCTTATTACCGGTCTGTTGGCAGGAAGTTATCCGGCTTTTTATCTATCGTCGTTCAAACCCGTTTCTGTTCTGAAAGGCAGTTTCAGGAAAATCAATGCACTGATTACTCCCCGGAAAGTACTGGTGGTTTTCCAGTTCAGTTTTGCGATTGTGCTGATTATTTCCACCATCATCGTGAGGCAGCAGGTTCAATATGCCCAACAGAGAAAAACAGGCTATGATAAAAATAACCTGATCTATCTATTTCTTGAAGGAGATATGGAAAAACATTATGCTCTGATTAAAAACGATTTAGTCCATTCGGGTGCCGCGGTTTCCGTCAGCAAGACTTTTTCTCCCATGACATTAGTCTTCAGTTCCGGATTCAGTTTAACCTGGCCGGGCAAGGGTCCAAATACCAAGATCGATTTTAACCGGTCCTCCACGGATGGTAACCTGATAAAAACGGCGGGGCTTACCCTGACCCAGGGCAGGGACATCGATGTGCAAAACTATCCGACAGATTCGACAGCCTGCCTGATCAACGAGTCTGCTGCTAAGGCCATGGGATTTAAAAATGCGATTGGTCAGACCATTACCGATGAACCCATAACCTGGCATATTGTGGGTGTGTTCAAAGATTTTATTCTAGAATCCCCGTATCAACCCATAAAACCTATGATCGTTAAAGGGCCGAAGGATCGATTTAACGTCATGAACATTAAATTGAATGGTGACAGGCCGACTGAACAAAATTTAGCGAAGGCCAGAGAAATTTTCAAAACCTATAATCCTGAATATCCTTTCGAATATTATTTCGTTGATGAAGAATATGCAAAAAAATTCAGCGACGAGCGGCTGACTGCGACTCTGGCCGGACTCTTTGCAGGGCTGACTATTTTCATTTCCTGCCTGGGGCTATTTGGTCTCGCTTCATTCATGGCTGAGAACAGGATCAAGGAAATCGGTGTGAGAAAAGTATTGGGTGCATCGATTACAAATATCGCGCTGCTGCTGTCCAGGGATTTTGTAAAACTGGTGATTACTGCGGTCGTCATTGCAACGCCTTTTGCTTGGTGGATGAGCAGGAAATGGTTAACCAAATTTGACTATCACATTTCAATCAGTGCCTGGGTTTTTATTATCGCCGGCCTTTCCGCCATCCTGATCGCATTGGTTACGGTCAGCTATCAGTCCATCAAAGCAGCCAGGGCAAATCCGGTAACCAACCTACGCTCAGAATGAGCTATCGCCTTCTCCCGCCATAGTCGGGATTCGGCGATCGAAGTCGGGTTGGCGAAGCTCGCCTGCACTAAAGTTTCGGCGAGCGAAGAGAATCTGAGAACGGAGTAATTATAAAGTTTTATACTGTTGCTTAAAAGTAAACAGCGGAATCGCGACGGATTTATGGCTGCCGTCGGCATAGGTAAATAAGAAGAGTACATGATCATAGTCCAGGAAGTTCTGAAATATGTCTATGGGCTCGCCTGTTTTCTCATCTGAGAGGTAACCTTCCAGAATTCTCGCTGTACAGGTTTCTCCTTTGCAACTTTCAAAAGCTATTCTCCTGGTACTCTTCTTTTCGAGCTCCATTTTTGACATGCCATCAGGAGTTTTGATTGTATTGGCAAAGGCGATAAAAATTCCATTGGTCCGCACAATATTGTTTGGAATGATCACGGATATCCATTCTGGTCTTTCCGCCAATTTGTTTTTAGCGACTGTCAATGTAAGATACTCCGCAGAGTCCTGTCCTTCGCGTGTGTAAGGCACATCTAAAAACATAAGTGTGCCCTTGGCTGATTTTTGAAGATCCCAAGTGAAGGCTTTAATAGCGGCATCGGCCAGTCGTTGCAAACTATCAGCGGACTGAGAAAATGAATGGTTAACCAGCAAAATGGAAACGGCCAGGGCAAGAACTTTTCGCATGTTCGTTCCTGTTATATTCACTGATTGGAAGTAAATGCTTTCATGATTGCATAAATGTATTCCAGCCCGTCGTAGAATTCTTTCACACCGATCCGTTCATCCTTACCGTGGGCACGGTTATCGTTCACGTCGATGGAAACCCCGGAGATCCCATAGGTAGGAATACCGCCACCACGCAGGTAAATGCCATCCGATGCACCCACATCCATCACCGTGATCACCGGGATTCCGGGCCAGAGTTTTTCTGTAACTTTTTCAACAGTCTGCATAAAGACCGCATTGTAAGGAGAAGGCGGATTCTTCAGCAGACTATCCATGACATGCACATCAATCTGACTGTCTGCGAGCATATCATGGATGTCCTTCAACACCTCCGCCTGTGGAATACCCGGTAAAATGCGACAGTTGCAAATGGCTTTCGCTGACTGGGGAAGTGCATTCACTGCATGGCCAGCTTCCAGCATGGTGGCCACGCAGGTGCTACGCATTAGTGCATTGTAATATGGTGAAGCGCAAAGTCTTTTGATGGCGTCAGGATCCGGAGTGTTTTGCGAAACGGATTTCATGTCTTCCGCCAGCTGACCGGTTTCGAAAGAAGACATTTTACTAAAATAGGATTTCGTGATCTCGCTGAACTGTACGGGAAATTCATATGCCTGCATTTTCAGAAGGCCCGCGGCCAGCCGATAAATCGCATTTTCCTTTCCAGGCAGGGAACCGTGTCCTCCCGGATTCTTTACTTCGAGCATCAGATTGAGTACGCCTTTCTCAGCGAGTTGTACGGTACGATTGATCCGTTTGCCATTTTTTTCCTGGGGATCTCCCGCATCCATATTGATACAATATTCTGCATCGATCAAAACCCGCTGATTTTTGACCAGCCATTCCACACCATTGTATTCTCCCCGGCCTTCTTCCTCCGCCGTCAATGCGAGTATCAGGTCGCGGTCCGGCACATACCCTTCTTTCTTCATCCGAATAAAATTGACCACTAGAATAGCTGAGCCATCTTTTATATCTGACGTACCGCGACCGTAAAACCAGCCGTCCTGTTCTGTCAGTTTAAAGGGATCCATGGACCAGTCGCTGCGGCGTGCTTCAACCACGTCGAGATGACTCAACATCAGGAGGGGTGGGCGTTTGCCTGAACCGTGCAAGCGCACGACCAGGTTTCGGTTTTTCAATTCGGGACCGACGATCTGAATATCTTTTTGATCATACCCCGCATCGATCAACCTTTTGGCCATGGCCTCGCAGGCGATTGTGGTATTGCCCGTGGAATGTACCGTAGGGATTTCAATCAGCTCTTTAAAAATACTGCGCGCCAGGGCCTGATCAGGTGTGAGGGTATTTGTCTGTGCTACGACAGGCTGAAACAGGAATAGAAAAATGCAAATGAAAAACGAATTGAATTTCGTGGATGACTTTGCCATGCAGGTTGATTATAGATGAGGGTTCTTTTAGAATCCCTTCAATTTACTATTTATTCCCTGGAGCAAAATCAAAAAATATCAAATCATTCCTTATTCAGTTTATAATATTCGTGGATCTGATCCGGATGAAAGTCTTCTGCCCGGGTGTCGTCCAGGTGCAGGGTCTTTAACTCTGTGGTTGGATATAAAAAGAATGGCGGCTTCCCGGTTGACACTTTAACCGGCAGTTTGAAATCAGTAACATCGGCCTTCCATTGATAACGTATATCGAGCCCGGTACCGGATTGTTTCAGTGAAATATTCAGTGTGGGTATTTTCGGATATTTCAGGTACTGGTCAAATAAATAACCATAGTCCGTTCCCGTAATTCCATTTATGAACTGTATGATATCTTTTGTACTGACTGACTGATAGGCAAAATGTTTCTGCAACCCGCGCAGCATATTAAAAAACAGGGAATCATTATTCATCACACAGCATAAGGTGGCAATCATACGGGTTCCTTTGGTATACATATCCCCCATATGAAAATCATTCACACCATAAAAACCAATGATGGGTTCTTTGTTTTCGGCGGGTTGGTCCAGCAAATATTTGTCTTCGGCTTCTTCTCCATAGAATTCTCTCTTACATAAAACTTCTGCATAACTGGCAAAGGATTCATGGATCCAGAAATCGGCGTAATCGCTGCAAGTAACAGAATTGCCCCACCATTCATGAGCAGATTCGTGCCATAAGGTTCTTTGCATTTCCGTGAAATCTAAAACTTTTTGATCAGCCGGGTTGGTATAGGTTCCGATGCTTACTGCGCTCTGGTGTTCCATACCATAGGGAGATTCAACCAGTGCATATCCGTCACTGGAAAAAGGGTAGGGTCCAAAATCTTTTTGATACAATGAAAGCATCGGCTTTACATTTTCAATGATTTTTTTTGCGGGGTCCGAATTGTAAGACAGGTAATAATAATTCAGGGGAAACCTAATGCCATTCTCGTCATATACATCCGAGATATGCGTATAGTCACCGATATACAATACAGCATTGTATGCATTGATCGGATAATGAACTGCCCATTGATATTTGGTCTGTTTGTCAGGCAATTCGGTTTTACCCATGAACTGTCCGTTTGCTATTGCTGTTAAACCGGATGGAATCGTAACTGAGATGTGCATGCTGTCGGGTTTATCGGACAAATGGTCTTTGCATGGCCACCATAAGCTGGCACCTGCTCCCTGGCTAACGACTTCAATCCAGGGTTTCCCGTTTTTGTCCTGGAGCCAGAAAAATCCACCAGACAGCGTAGACATATCCGGCAGTTGGGGCGCTCCTGAAAAAATAATTTGAATTTCATCCCGAGTATCTTTTTTTATAGTTTGAGGAAAACGAATGAATACCGCATCGAATTTCCGGGTGAAGGGGATTGTGTCGTTATGAAATAATATCTTTTCGATTTTCATATTGGCAAAGAGGTCCACCTGCAATTCCGAAAAATCCTGCACTGCTCTGAAGCGAAGTCCATTTGATCCACTAATGCTCTTAGCATCAATATCAACTGTTACATCCAGATCATAAAACAGCACATCATAACAACTACGCAATGGAGAAAGTGTTCCCTGCAGTGTGTCTGCAAGGGTAAAACCTTTTCTTTCTGCGAGGTTGTGTTTGTATTTTTTTGAGCCGGCTGCTGTATCCGGAATTCTGGAACAGGAGATGGGACCGGATTCGGTGGTATTGAACCTGTCTGTAACTCCTTTTTTGTTCTGCAGGAACTCATATTCATTGGTGTAGTCCCCATATTTAAAAACGAAATGGTTTTTTGTGGTGGGGTAAATATCGACGGCCATCTCACCCGGAACCTGCACTACCAGATGATCGGCTTCAGCCCGAATATTCTGGATCTGATAGCGATTTCCTTTTATGGCATATTTTCCTGTGTAGGGTTGAAGGCCATTAGTTGTGGTGATGGCGGAATTTGCTGAATCCGGAATCCTAAGCCAGACGCCATGAAATGGCTGGTGGTTAAAAATAAGTTTTGTCGCTTTGCCCTGAGGGTCCCGTATGAATTCGATGGTCGAGTTCGGAAGGCCTTTCACAGAATAGGAATTGCCTGTCAGCAGTGTTAATACCGTTTTACCCTGACCGACGATTTCAAAACTTAGCTGTTCATTCTCCCAGGCTATTTTGAATTTGCGCGAGGGATAAAAATCAACCTGATATAAACCTGTAAGATCAACTGACTTATTGTCCTGTGCAAACAGGGAAAGTTTGCCCAACAGGAACAGAAAAAAAACGAATCGTTTCATGGGGAATATTATATCTGCAAGAACGATGATTAGGATGCTCACACCTATTCAAATCCGGAATTGAATATGATTTAGACAAGTTGTTTACCTGAATTCGCATGTTTTAACAGGAATTCGCTTGGACTTTCCCCCTGGATGGATTTGAATGCGCGCTGAAATGTGGGCTGGGAGTTGAATCCGCACTCGTAGGCGAGCCCGGCTATAGTGAGATTTTTATCTTCGGCAGAAAGTAATCTTGACTTTATGGCATCTATCCGATACCCATTGATGAATTCATTAAAACTCTTATTCATGTGTTGATTCAGGACGGCTGAAATGGTTTTGGAAGGAAATCCTGTATGCCTGGTCAAAAGGGACAGATTCAGTGCGGGGTTCATCCATAGTTTTTCTTCTTCCATCACCTTCCTCAACCGGGTAATGACTTCTTCACCAAGACTTTGATCGAGGGAATGTGATTTTTTGGATTTCCCGGTTTCTGATCTGGTTTGAGAGGCCAGATATCCCTTGATTCCCAACCAATATATTAATACAGACAGGGGGATATACACCGGATACCAGTTGAATAGGTCCATAAGCCGACCGGAATAGCGGGGAATTTCATAAGGTATAAGATAACAAAGCCAAATGATCTGGAATACTGTAAATATTTTTACGAACTGCTTTAACCAGGGTATCGAATGGGGTTGGGATTTCAGGTATCTGTTAGCAGCCCATAAATAGATACTAATGGAAATCCATCGCGGGATATCTGAGTACACATTGTATTGATCAATAAATAATCCCCAGGGTGCGTCATTTTTCGGGAACCACTTAAAAATCAGGCCGGCAACATATATGATGACGGTAAGCTGCGGAACGATGTCAATCAGGACGGGATAAAAATGGAGACGGTATTTTTTTTTGAATACAAAGGCCGGATTGCCGAAGGAGCGAATATAAAAATAAATGAGTGGTCCCATGGGCATGACGACGATCATAGGAATAAAATCAAAAATAAAAGCCAGGGTGGGAGAATGATTATACCAACTGGTGCCTGTCATGTATAAAAACAGACTGGCCAGTGCCATGAAGAAAATCAGGATGGCGAGAAGGCGGTTGCTTTGTCTGTCTCGTTTGGAAAAAAACAGCATTGCTGAAATGATAAATCCCTGCAATGCGCCCAACAGAATCAAAATCTCAAAAAAGGGTGACATAGTTAGCCCGGCTGCTTGATTAAATGTAAGATTTCCCCGAGATCTTTCCCGATCCCCGCACAACTATTAAAATAATTATAACTTTCGGCCGTCATTCTCCGCACATGCTAAAGAATTATTTGCAGATCGCTTACAGGAATTTTTTTAAGAATAAAGTTTTCAGCATTATCAATATCATGGGGCTTGCAGTCGGTATGGCTGTGGCCATATTGATCGCCCTTTGGATCTGGGATGAACTCAGTTTCAACTATTACCATAAAAATCATGGAAGGCTTGGCGAAATTGCTTCAATAGAAACCTTTAATGGTATTACCAATACGGAAGAATATTCATCGGTCCCCATCGCAGCCGCCCTGCGGAATAATTATCCGGATGAAATCAAACAGGTGTCAGTGACCAGGGAGATCAATGCCGGATTGTTGGTTGGCGATAAGAAGATCAATGCTTCCGGTCTTTGGGCAGAACGCGATTTCCCCTCCATGCTCAGCCTGAATATGACAAAGGGGAGCTTTAGCCGTTTCGGAGATCCCTCCTCGATTCTGATCAGCGAATCCCTGGCCAAAAGTCTTTTCGGAAATGATGATCCGTTGAACAAAATTATTTCCATCAACCATGAGTATAATCTGAAAGTGACAGGTATTTACGAGAATCCGCCTTTCAATACAACATTTCGCGATGTGCAATTTCTGGCGGCCTGGGATAACAAGAACAATACAGGCAACACACATAACGACGACTGGCTGGACCACCATTTCCAGGTCTTTTTGCAGCTTCAGGACCAGGCCAATTTCAACAACCTTTCCAACAAAATAAAAAATCTAACCAAGCCGCATATCGAGGGTGGTTGGGAAGTGCTAATGGTCCATCCGATGGACCGGTGGCATTTATATACCAACTTTAACGATCAGGGAAAGGGCGGTGAAGGCCGTATTCAGTTTGTGAGGCTGTTTGGTATCATTGGCATTTTTGTTTTAGTGCTTGCCTGCATCAATTTTATGAATCTGAGTACGGCGAGAAGCGGGCAAAGGGCCAAAGAAGTTGGCATCCGGAAAACCATGGGTTCTTCCCGCGGGCAATTGATCCGTCAGTTCATCAGAGAATCCCTGTTGATGACGGGTATCGCATTGATTTTTTCTATCATTATAGTGTTGATTGCCCTTCACTGGTTTAATTTACTGGCGGGAAAACAACTGACCATCCCATTTTTGTATTTCCCTTTTTGGATATGCCTCCTCGGATTTGCACTCATTACGGGTCTGGTTGCAGGCAGTTATCCGGCATTTTTTCTTTCGGGATTCAGCCCCGTCAAAGTACTTAAAGGAGATTTCAAAACCGGAAAATTTTCTTCTTTTACAAGGAAAACCATGGTGGTGGGACAGTTCACTGTTTGCACGGCACTTATCATCGGAACCGTTATTATTTACCAGCAGATACAATTTGCAAAAAACAGGCCGGTTGGTTATAGTACGCAGCGACTGATCGTCAATGAAATGAAATCGGAATCCATCCGAAAACATTTCGATGCCTTACGTTATGACCTCCTGCAAACCGGCGTGGTGGAGAATGCGAGCGAATCTTCCAGCCCTTCCACTGAAGTTAGAAATGCGATGATGGGTTATAGCTGGAAGGGCAAGGATCCGAATCAACTGGCGATCATCGGTACGGTATTCGTCAGTTATGATTTTGGAAAAACGCTCAACTGGATTATACTCGAGGGTCGTGATTTCTCGAAGGATTTTCCGACGGACAGTGGAGCGTTTATCCTGAATGAAGCGGCCGTACAATTTACCGGCTTGAAAAATCCGGTCGGCCAGGTGATCCATTGGCGTAACCGGGACAACCTGATAGTCGGTGTTGTGAAAAATATGATCATGGAATCGCCGTACAAACCTGCCGATCCGACGTTTTTTACATTGTTTGAGCGGAAGAATGTCTTTCTGATGATCCGGCTAACAAATTCAGTTCCCATACCGCTCGCGATATCCAAAATCGAAAAAGTATATAGCAAATATGACCCCGAGAGTCCCTTTGACTATGCATTTGCAGCTGATGATTACAACCTGAAATTTTCAGATGAAGTGCATATCGGAAATATATCCACGGTTTTTTGCGTACTGGCCATATTTATTTCCTGTCTCGGATTGTTTGGCCTGGCATCTTATATCGCCGAACAGCGTACTAAAGAAATCGCGGTGAGAAAGGTATTGGGCGCTTCAGTGCCCAAACTCTGGAAACTGCTCTCTTCAGAATTTATTAAACTTGTCGGGCTCTCCTGCCTGATTGCCTCTCCGATAAGCTGGTATTACCTGAACAAATGGTTGCAGCAATATGATTTCAGAATTACCATTTCGCCCTGGGTATTCGTTATTGTAGGCGCCGGCACATTGTTTATCGCGTTGCTCACCATCAGCATACAGATTCTGAAGGCTGCCGTTCGTAATCCTGTCGGGCAGTTGGGGGCGGAGTGATTTTTTTATGCCGAGTTTCAGTATAAAAAAAACAAACCTCCTGAAAAATTTCAGGAGGTTTAAGATTTCAGTTTATCATTCTCCACCT
>JBGPBW010000134.1:0-13384 GCA_041481385.1 Puia sp. | reverse complement strand
TTTTCATGTAATTTAATTTAGCTTTAAAAGGAACTGACCGCAAAAATGAGACTGACCGTAAAAAACGGTAACCGGCATCATTTCAACTTTTCGAGGGTAAAAATTGTCAATAGCTAATTAAGTGGTTTATAGTGAGTTCCAATAACGGAGGCCATTAAATACCCGCCATAGCAGCCATAATCATGACCAGACATGTTCTTAAGGTGTATCCAACGGAAACATAACCAGATTATTGCGCAAGTTACAGGTTTCCCGGAAACCCCAAAGCTAATCAAAAAGATGGCCAACCTTTTTGGCACGCTTTAACATTCCCGAAACGGGATTTTTTCCAATAAACAAACTAATTTCGTCCTCCCTGCGTATTATACATTCAGGGACCGTCAGTTTTACAATAATTGTTTTAAAACCACGTTTCTACACTTAACATATCACGGTTAAATGCGTTTTCTATGAATCTCAAAAATCTCGTTATCCTTGCTTCCTGTGCTGCAGCCATGTCCTCGTGTAAAAACGGTGGCCTGTTTGGAAAAAAGACCGAATCTTCTGCTGTAACCGGCTGGAACTATAATGATAAGAATATGGGGGGTTACCAGGTGTCTAAGGAAAAAGAACAGCGCACCGGTCCTGGACTGGTGTTTGTTCAGGGGGGTACATTTACCATGGGTGCCACAGAAGAAGACGTTATGAGCGACTGGAATAATATTCCGCGCCGCGTAACTGTAAACTCATTTTATATCGACAGAACCGAGGTAGCCAACGTGCATTATCGCGAATATCTCTACTGGATAAACAATGTATTTGAAGGGGATGAATATCAGACTGTACGCAACGGTGCGCTCCCCGATACCCTGGTATGGAGAAGTGAACTTGCTTACAATGAACCACTGGTGGAGTATTATTTCCGTCATCCGTCTTATAACTATTACCCTGTTGTCGGAGTGAGCTGGAAACAGGCTCATGATTTTTGTATCTGGAGAACGGACCGCGTAAATGAAAAAGCACTGGTTGACCGTGGATTCATCAATAAGAATTCACTGAAGAATATCCAGGGTCTTGGCCAGGAAAATTTCAATACAAAATCTTATCTCGTGGGCGAATACCAGGCTACCCCCGGACCCGCCGCGAAATCAAAAAAGAATACGCTAAAAAATCCTAATGGTACACCACGTACACAGGTAACTTTTGAAGATGGTATCCTGCTTCCTGCTTACCGGCTTCCTACTGAAGCAGAATGGGAATATGCAGCGCTTGGATATATCAGCCAGAATCCTGCCCCAAGTACCAAAGACAGTAAAAGAGGTGAGGAGCTGATCGCTAACAAACAGGTTTATTCCTGGAGCCAGAATGTAAACGGCCTGCGTGATTCCCGACGTGGAACCTGGCAGGGAACCTTCCTCGCCAACTTCAAAAGAGGAAGTGGTGATAATATGGGGGTTGCCGGCGGTTTGAACGATAACGCGGTGTATACTGCAGACGTGACTTCATTTTATCCAAACGGTTTCGGAATATATAATATGTCGGGAAACGTGAGTGAGTGGGTTGAAGACGTTTATCGTCCCCTTTCTGCTCAGGATGTGAATGATGTTGCTCCTTTCCGTGGGAATAAATTTGAGACAATGGATCTGGGTAAGGAAGGCAAACCGGAAAGAGACAGCCTGGGCCGTATTAAATACCGCGCGGTAACTGATAAAGAAAGTGAAACCAGAAGAAATTACCAGAAGGGTGATGTGATCAACTACCTTGACGGTGACTCCCTGATTGCCGGTATCAGTTACGGATACGGTAAAACTACCCTGATCAGCGATAAATCCCGTGTAATCAAAGGGGGTAGCTGGAATGACCGGGCTTACTGGCTCGGACCTGGAACCCGCCGCTTCATGGAAGAAGACCAGTCCAGCTCAACTGTTGGTTTCCGTTGTGCTATGGACCGTGTGGGAAGCCCTGCAGGAAATGGCAGACAAACCGGTATTAGTTACAAAACCAGAAAGCAAAACGCGCGCAAACAATAAATTTTTAAATTACAATCTTTATAAAAGCCATCCCGCCTCTCGCCGGATGGCTTTTATGTTTATTAGATTTGCAAGAAGCCAGGACAGGTCCGAATCCGGATCAACCCTATCATAGACTAAAAAACCGGATACTTTGAGTGATTCTAATACTCCGTTTTCAATTGCCAATCTATATCAGCTTTTTTTAAAGCATCCATCCATTTGCACCGATTCCCGAAAAATTAACAAGGGGGATCTTTTTTTTGCTTTAAAAGGTGAACACTTCAACGGTAACCAGTACGCAGTGCAAGCTCTGGAAAATGAGTCGGCTTATGCAATTGTCGATGAAGAAATTTCCAATGGCGCTCACACCAGACGTTTGATCCGGGTAGACAATGTGCTTGCCTGCCTTCAGGACCTGGCCGCTTATCACCGCAACCAATTCAACATTCCGTTTATAGCCATCACAGGCAGTAATGGCAAAACTACGACCAAGGAATTGATTCATGCTGTACTGAGTGAAAAATACGTTACATACACCACGGAAGGGAACCTCAATAATCATATTGGCATACCGCTCACTTTGTTGAAAATTAAGAAAGACGCAGAAATGGCGATTGTGGAAATGGGTGCCAATCACCTTCGCGAGATTGCCGGTTATTGTGTTTATACCAGACCGACACATGGACTGATTACCAATTGTGGCAAAGCACATCTGGAAGGTTTTGGAAGCATTGAGGGTGTAAGAAAAGGCAAAGGTGAGTTGTATGATTATTTACGGGATAACAAAGGAACGGCTTTCGTAATGTGGGACTACGATTATCTTAGAGAAATGAGCAAAGACATCAGAGAAATCGTCACGTACGGTTCTACGGGTGCTCAGGTGACCGGTGTGGAAGAGACTGCATCGCCGCACCTGCGTGTATGTTTGACCTCCGAAGTGCCGTTGGATTCCATACAAACACATTTGACCGGCAACTATAACCTGCCTAATGTTTTAGCAGCCATTACAGTCGGCAAATATTTTCATGTTGACCCTGCAGCAATTAAAAAAGGCATCGAAAATTATATGCCCTCCAATAACCGTTCGCAACTAATCCGGTATGGAAACAACACAATCATCATGGATGCCTATAATGCGAATCCTTCCAGTATGAAACTGGCTATCGAAAATTTCAGCCATTTTCCCGCTCCCAATAAAATCCTTTTATTGGGAGCCATGGCGGAACTGGGATCTTCAGGTCCGGCAGAACATGAACAAATTATTCGTCAGATTGCAACTACGGACTGGAAAGAAGTTATTCTTGTCGGGGGTGATTTTTTGAGTATCAAACACCCCTACTTAACATTCTCCACGGCAGAGGAAGCCGGTAAGTGGCTGTCGTCCCGGTCCTTTCAAAATACAGCCTTCCTTGTGAAAGGTTCGCGCAGCATGCAAATGGAAAAGTCTGTTGAAAGTTTAAAAAAATAAGAGTTCTAAAAGTCGGTTTGCCAATTGTGGTCATTATGGAATTGTGAATACCTAGCGGCGACTAATTAGTGAACTTAAAGGGGTGCGGCTGTTCTTGAATTCCATCATGTCTACTTTTACACTCCCTACACTGATCGGGCTTTCAACCCGGACGGGAATATGGTTTGCATCATCACTCACCCAGACGGTCATTTTTTCCCCACCTTCAAATATGGTTCCCTTGATAAGAAGAGGCTTAAATTTTATGGCCCTGAATTTCCCGTATTTTGTTTTAATGGTCTCTTTACCGAGATAGCGGATATATAAATTATACACCTGGTTGTCCAGAAACATAGAAAAAGGGATTTTATCATCCGGCTTCATTTTATCAAAATCAATATTGCGGGCATAGTACATGGAACTCAGTACATCCTGTATGCATTCAGGTGTTTTGAACACGCCCGAATTGGTAATGGCAGTATGGGCTATTTTATTGAAGCTGACATTTTCATATTTTTTAAAATTCCCCTCATTTACATTTCGAATAAATTTTAGAGGTTGAAGGTTAGATGTATCAATGAATGATTCATATTTATCCCTGACACGGAAAAAGTTATCATAAAAAGAAAAGGTCTTACCCTCTCCGGTAACATGGTAAACCGGTTTATCATTCAGTTTCTCCAGGTTACAGGTGAACGTTGCTTCCCCTGCCGCGATATAAACCCCGGCTAAGGTGTAATAAACGCGATAAGTGATGGTTTCACCCGCCTGAAAGGCATGATTCGGCAAGCCACAAAACTCATCACCGGCTTTTAAAGGAAATGAAATAAACAGACATATTACCACTACGATTCCGGTGATCGGCTTCATTTGTTCTGAAATAGTTTGATCCTTAAAATTAATAAACTCCCAACCAATGCAGGGATTATTAAATTGATCAGCCAAACACCCAGGGACACTGCAAGAATGCCAGCCGTATTCATTGTATAAACCTGAAATATCTGGATACCGGCAAGCCAACGGAAACCTAAATCTGTTAAAAACGTTAGTGTTGGTACTATGGCCATTAATACAAACATGACACTAACGCCTGTAAATACCTGCTGTGCTAATAGCGGAATACCAAAAAGAGAAAATAACAGGTAGTACTGCAGAAGAAAGACTCCATATCGAACGCCGGACACGAACAGGATTCTGGCTAACGTAGGAATACTAAAATTTTCCGGAATCGAAAACGTACTATGGTTTTTCCTGATCCAACTGTTCACCCTTCTGGCCAAAGGATCAAATCTGAAATATACCAGTCCCAGTCCGAAAGCTCCTGCTGCAACGGCTACACTGGCAACCTTGAAAAAAGCCGGGGTTATCCAGGATACTTCGAAATAAAAGGGCAGAGAGGAAAACAAGTATATACCTACAGTGCCGGCAACTAAAGTGATCAGCATCTGAGACATGCTGCATAGAATAGTAGGCGCTATCGAAAGAATTTTGTTGCCTGGATTAACAAACAACATTCTACCCAGATATTCGCCCACCCGGTTAGGAGTGAATGATGCAATACAGGTACCGGCCAGGACGGCTTTAAAAGCCCGTAAAAAATGGATCGGTTGAACGGGCTTCAAAGCGATCTGCCATTTGAATGATTCTAATGCCCAGTTCACAACCATCATTCCCAACATAGTGTATAATTTCCACCGGTGCACACCCAAGGCAGCCTGGAGCATCTGATGCAGGGAATCCTGCCAGTGTGGTTGTTTCCCCAGTTGTCGCGCAACTGAATAGAAAAGGAACAACATTATCAGGGGGCCGGCAACATAGTTGATTATTAATTTGATATTTTTGTTGAAGGCCACAATCAAAAATAGCGTTCCCTCTGCAAAAGAACCACAAAATTATATTAGGCATTGATCCAGGCACCCTCATGATGGGCTGGGGTCTGATCTGTGTGGAGGATAATCAGATAAAATTTCTGGAGATGAATACATTACATGTGCCTGTCCGAATGGACGCTTATCAACGTCTGGAGCTCATTTATTTTACCGTGCAGGAGCTTATTCAAAAATTTAAACCGGATGACTTCGCGATTGAAGCGCCCTTTTTTGGAAAAAATGTTCAAAGTATGCTCAAACTTGGGCGCGCGCAGGGCGTAGCAATCGCAGCGGCCATGCAATACGGAATCTCTGTAAGCGAATATGCTCCCCGGAAAATTAAACAATCGATAACTGGCAATGGCAATGCAGGAAAAGAACAGGTTTGGAAAATGCTTCAACAAATTCTGTCTATCCGAATGGAAATCGACCGTTTTGATGCTTCGGATGCGCTAGCTGTCGCACTCTGCCATCATTATCAGCTCCACTCACCAGTGCAAGCTGGCAAAAAGCTAAATGGCTGGGGGGCATATATTGCAAAAAATCCTAAACGGGTTATTTAAGAATTTGGAGATTTTCAAATTTGGAAACCTATTTAAACGACAGGAAACCGGAAATTCTAGTTCGAATTTCTAAAATCGAGCTTATTTTCAAATTTCCAAATCATCAAATTATCAAATTAATAAAATGACCATTTTCACCCGTATCATAAAAGGAGAAATTCCAGCTTACCGCATTGCAGAGGATGACGATTTCCTCGCATTCCTGGATATCAACCCGCTGCGGGAAGGACACAGCCTGGTGATACCCAAAACAGAGACAGATCATTTTTTTGACCTAAGTGATAATTATCTGTCCCGGATCTTGGTATTTTCTAAGCCCATTGCTAAAGCCATTGAAAAATCATTTGATTGCAATCGCTGCGGTTTAATCGTGGTCGGACTTGAAGTCCCCCACGCGCATCTTCATTTAATTCCCATCAATCGGGTGAATGATATGGATTTTAAAAATCCAAAATTGAAATTGACTGCAGAGCAATTCAGGAATGTTCAGGAGAAGATCATCGGCAATCTTAAAAATTGAAAGGCGAAAGAAGCTCCCAAATTTTCTCAATCATACAGTTATACTTTCTACTTTAAACTGAAGTTTGCCGGCGGGGACAATAACATCAGCCACTTCTCCCACTTGTTTTCCAAGCAAACCTTTTCCTATCGGGGACGATACTGAGATTTTCCCCAACTTAAGGTCGGCTTCTTTCTCAGAAACCAGATGGTAAGTAGATTGCTTTTTATTAGAAAGATTTGTTACGGTCACTTTGGTCAGAATTGAAACTTTACTGGTATCAATATTCCCTTCTTCCAGGATACGTACATTTGCCAGATCCGATTCCAGGCGTTGAATTTTTGCCTCCAATAAACCTTGTGATTCTTTGGCTGCATCATATTCCGCGTTCTCTTTCAGGTCACCTTTTTCTCTCGCCTCGGCAATCGCCCTGGACGCTGCCGGACGATCAATACTTTTCATTTTTTGTAACTCGCTCCTCAGTTTTTCGAGTGCCTCCTTAGTCAGATATGTGATTCCACTCATAAATCCTCCTCTTGTTTATAATAAAAGAAAAAAAAAACAACGCCCTCGGGAGGCGTTGCATTTATGCAAAGATAAGGAATCCCGATAAAAAGGTATTTTTCAGCCGGGATTCTGCAGATTAAATGAATAGTTTGGAGCTTCATTAACATGCGGCCAGGCGGGGGCGGACGGTTTAAAGTCCCAGTTTATCCAAAACCACTTTAGCCATGCCGTAAAAGGCTTCAATGCTATAGCCGGCAATATGAGGGGTCAGCAGCACATTGTTCAAAGCCAATAACCTGTCCAGTTGAAGTTTTTCTTCGGAAGAATATGTTTCAAGTTTTTCATTCTCAAGCACATCCAGCGCCGCACCTGCCAGCTGTCCTTTTTCCAGTGCTCCGATAAGAGCTGCAGTATCCTGTGTTTTTCCCCGGCTTGTGTTGATAAAAAAGGGATGGTTCTTCAAAGAATTAAAAAAGCCTTCACCTGCCAAATGAAAAGTTTCCTCTGTGAGTGGGACGTGCAGGCTGATAACGTCAGCATACCTGCCCAATTGATCGATATTGGCTTCCTTAATATAACCTGAACCGAAATTAAATTTATATTTATCGTAGGCCAGGACGGTAACCTGAAATGGAGAAAGCAGGCGTGCAAAGGCCGATCCGGTATTCCCATAACCTATAATGCCAACCGTTTTACCACTAAGTTCAATCCCCCTGTTGGCATCCCGAATCCACTTCCCTTCCCTGACCTCCTGGGAAGCCCTTGGTATATGGTTCATCAGGGAAAGCAACATACCGAGTGCATGTTCCGCAACAGCATTGCGGTTACCTTCCGGGCTACTCACACAACGAATCCCCTTTTGGCCTGCATATTCCATATCTATAAGTTCCATACCACTACCCAATCGACCAATCCATTTCAAGGTGGTAGCATTTTCCAAAACCGGTCGGTTTACTTTCAGTCGGGTGGTAATGATCAATCCCTCGGCGTCCCGTACCTGTACCTTCAATTCTTCATAAGTCATTAGAGGTTGATAGATGACCTCAAACCCCTGTCTTCGCAAACGCTGGATCAGGTAATCATGCACTTTTGCCGTAATTAAAACTTTTCTCATTGCTTGTACTTTATCCGGTTATTTTTTTCAATATACCTTCGGTTCATACTTAAATATCTAATGCTTTTATAAGCACCTTCAACACAACGCAAAAATCCGCGGGCACATTCCTAAATATCTGCTATCCAGACATACCTCAATCACGTCATTCTCCAGGTGAGTTCTTCAAATTGCGCTACCGTTAATTGTTCTGCACGTTTATTAAAAAGTGGATCTTTAAGGATATCATCCGTAAACAGCCCCTTTACGGCATTACGCAGTGTTTTTCTTCTTTGATTGAACGCTGTTTTGACCAGCAGGAAAAACATTTTTTCGGTTCGGACAACTACAGGTTCTTTCCGGGGGGATAGCCTGATCACAGCGCTTTTTACTTTTGGAGGTGGGTTGAAAGCCTCTTCGCTAACTTCGAATAAGTATTCCACTTCGAAATATGCCTGAAGCAGAACGCTGGTGACTCCATAAGCTTTGTTTCCCTCCGGCGCTGTGATACGCAGAGCCACTTCTTTCTGAAACATGCCGGTAACCCGTTCCACATCTTCACGCCACCCCAGAATTTTGAATAGAATTTCAGTTGATATATTATATGGGAAATTGCCAATGATTGTAAAGGGTTGTGTAAATGGTTTTTCCATTTGCAGAAAATCTGCCTCGATGATGCGGCCATCAATTGAAGGATAATGGGTTTTCAAATATGCCACCTTCTCTCTGTCTATTTCTACGGCTCTGAATTCGATTCCTTCCTGTTTCAAAAGGTATTTTGTTAAAGCACCAGATCCAGGACCAATTTCCAGCAATCTTGTAAATGGAAACTGTTTTAAAGAATCCACAATACGCTTGCAAACCTGCTCGTCTTTCAGAAAATGCTGACCAAGGGATTTCTTCAGGTTAAGCGGACGTTGCCGGTATGTCATGAAGCAAAAATAAACCATCCTTCAGGTGAATAATCGTATTTTTATCCTTCGAAAAATAATACATGAGTATCCCGCAGCAAAAACCGGTTATTGGCGTTTCCATCGGCGACCTGAATGGAATAGGTACCGAACTGGCCATCAAAACATTTTCGGATATCCGGCTGATGGAATTGTGTACGCCTATTCTGTTTGCTTCCAACAGGCTGATTAATTTTTACCGTAAATCTATTCCCGAGTCAACCTTTAATTACCAGCACATTAAAGACCTGTCCCGTCCTTTTCACAAACAGGTGAACCTGTATAATTGCTGGGAAGAGGAAGTGGCCATCAATCCTGGTCAACTCACCGATACCGGCGGTTCCTATGCAGTAAAATCCCTGATGGTTGCAGTAGAAGCCTTGAAAGAAAAAAAGATTGATGGCCTGGTCACAGCACCTATTCACAAGAAAAATATTCAGAATCCGGAATTTTCGTATACCGGTCACACGCCATATCTGAAGCAGGCATTCGGTGTTAAAGATGTACTCATGCTGATGTGTTCGGACAATTTCCGTGTCGGACTGGTTACCGAACACATTCCGGTGAGCGAGATAGCAAAAAATATCACACGGGAAATAATTCTTTCCAAACTGAATATTCTTAAAGATTCCCTGGTGCGCGACTTTGGAATTGACAAACCCCGTATTGCGGTATTAGGCCTTAACCCACATGCAGGCGATGAGGGACTAATAGGATCTGAGGAAGAAGATATCATCAAACCCACAATCAAAGATGCCAAACACAATATGTTGGTCTATGGACCATTTAGTGCTGATGCCTTTTTTGCCAGGAACCAACAACAAAAATTTGATGCAGTACTCGCTATGTATCACGACCAGGGACTGATCCCCTTCAAATCACTGGCACCCGGCGAAGGCATCAACTTTACTGCAGGGTTGCCAGCCGTACGGACTTCGCCGGATCATGGGACAGCTTTTGACATTGCAGGCAAAAACAAGGCAGATGCCGGCTCATTTCTGGCTGCTGTATACGGGTGCCTTGACATAATAATGAAAAGAAGGAGTTTTCTGGAAAACCACAAAAACCCATTGAAGAAAATGGGCTCGGTGGTGCTTGCAGGCGCTGAGGATGAGAAGATTGACGAAGGCTGAGGCCCCATACCCCCATACTCCCATACTCCCACACTTATTTTCCTTCCCCTATTGCATTTTTCAATACTGCAAGCTATCTTTGAAACTACCCACTTTACAATTGATCGTTACCCATCAGAACTGACCGCGAATCCTTTCCAATAAGTCTATTTTTTTGTTTCGTTTATCCGATCCCTCTTCTTTTGAATGACCTTTTGATTATTCCCTTTAAGCTGAGCATCATCAAATTGTTCACTTTCAGAATCTTACAAAATGAAAAGGATCATTCCGTTTAGTCTTTGCCTGCTGTTGATCATACCGGCAGCTTTATCCGCTAATAACCTGAGTTCCACTTCAGCAAAAAGAGAGGACACCAGTTCCAATATGAGCAACTCCTCAAAGAGGCTGACGCTCAGCGGTAGCCTTTCAGCTTTTCATGCCAATTACGGTAAAAATTATTTTGAGCTCAACTGGAACACGGTTGCAGGAAATTTCGATCATTTTGATATTGAACGCAGTTTCGACGGCATTCACTATGAAACGATTGGTTCAGTAAATCAGTCTGCAGCGCAGGCAACAGGACAATTCAATTTCAGGGATGGGTTCCGAACCGTTACCGGATTAAACAATGATTTTTTCTATCGGTTAAAAGAAGTTGAGGTCAATGGAAACATCATTTATTCTAAAGTGCTCATCGCAAGAATGTTTAATACCCGAACTCTGGCTTCCCTGAGTGTTACACCAGATCCATTGGCTAACGATATCCTCGTCAATGTGCAACTTAAAGAGGAATCCTATGTGGTGATGAAAGTGAGTGATGAAAAAGGTAATCTGATACTCAAAGAAGGGCAGAAAGCCGCAAACGGCGCGAATACCTATACACTCGAGGGCACCCGCAATCTGCATCCGGGTTTGTATACCCTGGAAGTTACTGTTAACAGTAAAGAAAGAATGGTTATGAAACTTGCTAAAGGATAATGCTCAATCAAGGAAATATCCGGTAGCCGAAATGCCGGAAATGTAAAGCCCTCCCGTTATGCAACGCGGAGGGCTTTTGAATTGTATTCAATGATTTTTCTTCACGCTCACGGACAGATAAGATTGCAGACACTTGACATACTGGTCGAATGCTTTGGTTCCGGAACTCGTTATTTTGCAGATCGTGTTCGGATAATTGTCTTTAAAATTCTTAATCACATCAATATATCCCACCTCCCTCAGTTTGTTGATCTGAACGCTGAGATTCCCCGAACTTGCACCGGTCCTATCTTTCAGTTGGGTGAATTCTGCCTCTTGCTCCCGCATAAGTAATGAAATGATGGCCAGCCGAAGCTGTGAATGCAAAACCGGATCCAGATCTCTAAATAAGTCCATATCGGTTATTTAATTCTTTTTATTGGCATTTGGCTAATTGCTCCTCTGTACGTTGCATTCCCCAATTTGGATACAAGGGTTTGGGCTTGTCAACCTTAAACAATGCGAGCGCTTTTTCAAAAATGGGTTTCGCCTTATCCTTGCCTCCTCCAAATGCCGGAGGCGTGTTGAAAATACTTTCTCCTCTCAGGTAATACAAGCGCGGATTGTCGGGATTTATTTTAAGGCCCTCTTCAATATCCTTTGAGGCCTGCACTCCATAGGTTTGCCACCGCGTTTGGGGATCCACCATCATTTGTTGGGTGGCCGCCATATTTCGCAGGGCGTAAATCTCGGAATTGTTGTCCAGGGCTGCAGCTTTATCGCAAAGCGTATTGATCCGCGTGGAATTTGCATCTTTGTCCAGATTCGGATCGTTCCATCCATCTGTAGCCAGCACAAGGCCGGCATAATAGTATGGAAGCCATTGTGTTTTTTCTGCGTCACCGATCCGTTCAAATGTATTTGCCAACGACTGATAATCGGCGCTTGTTTTTGCAGAATCAAACAAGGTTAGGTTTTTTTTCATGGCCTCCATATACTTATCGCTTTGTGCAGAAGATACCAACACGCCCAGCATCAGGAAGAATAAAAGAAGTGATTTCATATCCGGTTTATTAATAGTGATTAATTAAAGATTGTTATTAATGGCATCCTGGGTTCTGTCGACGCCCCAGCTCAAAAAACATCCAACAAAATAAAATCGGCTCGCCGGCGGTGTTATCGGTTGTTTAATGGTTCCGTCAAATGAATAATGATAACCATAAATAGGATTATATCCCAGCACATTACTCATGCTGGCAAACAACACGACAAAAGTTTTGGGTTTCACTTTTCCCAGACTGGGAATATATTCACAACTGAAGTTCAGACTCTGATAATCTTTGGTATTGCCTTGATCGGCAGTATAATACTGCCCCTTGTTATTAATCATGAAATTATAATAGGGTCGACCAGTGGCAAATGTGTACGTAAAATTGAATCCCGCTTTCCACTCAGTCACAAAACGCTTCATTACGAGGGAGGCTGTGTGTGTCGCTGCATAGTCCGGCGTGATTTTTTCAGGATAATTCATAAAATACCTTTTTGTATTCAGAAATGTGTAACTGATCCAGTAATCAAAATCCTTAAAGGTTTTTTTATCCCGCCAGAAAAATTCAATACCCTCCGCATAGCCACTCCCACCGTTATTATATCCGAAATTATTGTAGCTGATGGGAACTGTTTTAACGAGGTTTTTATAAATTTTATAATATGCCTCTGCCCGGAAAATTCTGTCCCTGTTCATTTTCTGGTAGTTGAGTATGTATTGAACAGATTGGGTGAATTTCAAGTCGGGCGAAAAAAATAATTGCTGGTTATCGGGCTTCTGATAAAAAATACCATAAGCAGCCGAGACCTGTGCATCCTTACCTGTTTTATATGCAAGTGCTATGCGCGGTGCTATATCGGATTGTTTAAGCAGGGTGGAATATTCAAACCGCCCGCCCAGCTTAGCTGCCAGGTCATTGGTAATATAAATATCCGTTTCGGCAAAAAGAGCGGTCAGATGATCGCGCATACTACGCAGGGTATCGTTATATACAAGCGGGTTATCACTATACCAATATTCCCCACCGGCACGGATGGCACTTAGACCTGAAATCCTTTTTTCGAAAACGGCCTTACCCTGAGCAAGATTTTGCTTATTGGAAAGCTGAAAATTCTTACTATTCATCCAAAATACAGAGTCCGGGAATTTGTGTGGCTGATCATCGGACGACTGGCTCTGTTGTAGAATCTCATCCAGGTTTGTGCTGTAACTCGCGCCCAGCTGCATCTTCCATCCATTGTTTAAATTTTCGCGCCAGCTTAGGTTATTATACCAATTGTGGTTAGCAAGTTTGAATGCGTTTTTAAGATAAGCACTGTCGATATCCGGTGTTCTGAGACCAAGTTGAT
>JBGPBW010000133.1:0-13388 GCA_041481385.1 Puia sp. | reverse complement strand
GAACTAACAGGCTTTCAGATTTTCAATCCAATGCATTTTCAAATTTCCCAATTCACAAATTCTCAAATTAAATACTATGGCTAAACAATTATTCTTCGACATCGAAGCAAGAAATAAGATGAAAAAAGGCGTAGACATTCTGGCCAACGCGGTAAGGGTTACGCTGGGTCCAAAAGGACGTAACGTGGTCATCGAAAAGAAATTTGGTGCTCCTTCCATCACCAAGGATGGTGTAACTGTTGCCAAAGAAATTGAACTGGAAGACCTGATTGAAAACATGGGTGCCCAGATGGTGAAAGAGGTTGCCTCAAAAACAGCTGATATCGCCGGAGACGGAACGACTACCGCAACAGTGCTTGCCCAGAGCATTATCAGCGAAGGTTTGAAAAATGTTGCCGCCGGTGCCAATCCCATGGATTTGAAACGTGGTATTGACAAAGCCGTTATTGCGGTTGTAAACAGCCTCAAGGCTCAGTCACAGGCTATTGGCAACGACAGCAAGAAAATTCAGCAGGTTGCTTCTATTTCTGCAAATAATGATGAAACCATTGGTAAACTGATAGCTGAGGCTTTTGGTAAAGTAGGCAAGGAAGGTGTTATTACAGTGGAAGAAGCCAAGGGTACTGACACAACAGTTGATGTAGTGGAAGGTATGCAGTTTGACCGCGGTTATATATCTCCTTATTTCGTAACCAACAGCGAAAAAATGGAGGCTGAATTGCAGAACCCTTACATTCTGATCTATGATAAGAAGATCTCTGCAATGAAGGATATTTTACAAATTCTTGAAAAAGTAGCCCAGAGTGGTCGTCCGCTCCTGATCATTGCTGAAGATCTGGAAGGTGAAGCTTTGGCAACGCTGGTCGTAAATAAATTACGTGGTACACTGAAAGTAGCTGCTGTAAAAGCGCCAGGTTTTGGTGACCGCCGGAAAGAAATGCTGCAGGATATTGCGGTCCTTACCAAGGGTATCGTGATCAGCGAAGAACAGGGGTACAAACTGGAGAATGCTGATCTTAGCTATTTGGGAACCGCTGCTTCTGTTACGATTGATAAAGACAATACCACAGTAGTTGGTGGAAAAGGTAAGAAAGAAGATATCACTGCCCGTGTCAATCAGATCAAAGCACAGATTGAAACCACAACTTCTGACTACGACAAAGAAAAATTACAGGAACGCCTCGCTAAACTGAGCGGTGGAGTGGCTGTGCTGTATATCGGTGCTGCAACTGAAATGGAAATGAAGGAGAAAAAGGATCGGGTTGATGACGCCCTGCATGCTACAAGAGCAGCTGTGGAAGAAGGAATCGTTCCCGGTGGAGGAGTTGGCTATATCCGCGCTATTGAAGGCCTGGATAAACTGAAAGGTGCTGCTAACGAAGACGAAACAACCGGTATCCAGATTGTTAAACGCGCTATCGAAGAACCACTTCGCCAGATCGTTCTCAATTGTGGCCTCGAAGCAAGTATCGTTGTGCAGAAGGTGAAAGAAGGAAAAGCTGACTACGGCTTCAACGCCCGCACAGAAGTGTACGAAAACTTGTATAAAGCCGGTGTTATTGATCCGACCAAGGTCACCCGTATCGCTCTTGAAAATGCGGCTTCTATTGCAGGCATGCTGTTAACCACCGAATGTGTGGTTGCTGACAAGCCGAAGAAAGAAGAAGCACATGCACATCCCGGTGGCGGTGCACCCGGAATGGGCGGAATGGACTATTAATTTTAGTAAATTCTATAATAAAAAAGCCTTTCACATCGTGAGAGGCTTTTTTAATGTGGTGAATGTGGAATTGTGGAAATGTCATTTCCACAATTCCACATTCACCACATTTGCAAAAAGCCAAGGCTTAAAGTGAATAGCTTTAGGCCTTGGGCTTTTTGCTCAGATCTGCGATGGTTTTCTTCTCGAGCAGTCTAAGATTGGCATCCCGGACCTGAATCAGTACATCACGTAAACCGCAATGTCTTTCGTCGCAGTTCGCGCATTTTTCATAGAAATGCAAACTCACACAGGGGAGCAGGGCGATAGGGCCATCGATGAGGCGCATCACCGTGGCCAAAGTGACATCGGCAGGATCTTTTCCAAAAAAATAACCACCGCCTTTACCTTTTTTACTTTCCAGGATTCCCGCTTTTTTCAATTCAAGCAGAATGTTTTCGAGAAACTTAAGGGGGATTTTTTTCTTTTTGGAAATTTCTGCAATGAGCACAGGACCCTCTTTTTCCTTTTCGGAAAGATACATCAGGGCCTGAAACGCATACTGGGACTTTTTTGACAGCATTGGGAAATCTGTTACAAGATATATTAATAACAGTTTATTACCTAAAGAGTTGACCGAGGTTCTTCAGCCGCCGGACTTTTTAAAAGTAGTTTTTCCGGGATCATTACCAATTAAAACCCCAGCACATCCTGCATGGTAAAAACTCCTTTCTTGTCCCGGATAAATTCAGCTGCCAGCACAGCGCCTTCTGCAAAACCATCTCTGCTGTGTGCAGTATGAATAATTTCGATATCGTCGATAGATGAAAAATACCTGACAATATGGGTACCAGGTGCAGGATCCACCCGTTCGCTGATAATCGGTAACTCACCGCGATTCGCGGACGGTCTGTTTACCCATTGGTTAAGGCCCGGGATAACGGCTTGTATCTGTTCTGCAAGGGTGATCGCCGTACCGCTGGGTGCATCTTTTTTTTGAGTATGGTGAATTTCGCGCATTTCCACCGCGTATTCTTCATGCGGCACCATAAGACCAGCAAGTTTTTTGTTGAGTTCAAAGAAAATGTTCACGCCAATACTGAAATTGCTTGCATATATAAATGCCGTACCTTTTTTTTCAAATGCTTCCCTGACTTCCGGATAGGAGTCAAGCCACCCGGTAGATCCGCAAACCAAAGGTATTCCGGCTACTGCACATTTTAAAAGATTTTCCCGGGCACTTTCAGGACCGGTGAATTCAATGGCTGCATCAGCCCTGGATAAATTTTCTGGTGTTAAATCATGCCCATTCTCCAGATCTATTTTCAATACAATTTCATGGCCCTTGCGTTGGGCAATGCGTTCAATGGCTTTACCCATTTTGCCATAACCGATCAGTGCAATCTTCATAGCCATAAAGATATTAATTCATCATCAACCCGCGTGTCCTGGGCTTATGTATATCGAAAGCCAGCGTGATGCCGCCAACCGGATTAGGGCCGGGAATAAACATCGGTTTGATTTTAAAACTCAGGTCGCTGTTTACATTGAAATCTTTCAGGTGCGCGTCTACTGTAGCGTCCACAATATTCAATCCGTAAAATAATAGAAAAAACAAAACAGAATAATCCTGGTTTTTTCTAAAGCTGTCCCGATAGGTGATGAGGCCGTTCTGATCGTCTGCAGTCACAAAAGGTTTCAACTGTGGATCGACGGTATTCAGGACGCTGTCAGTGACTCCTCCGTCTACCGTTACGGTAAGCGCATACTGGCATTTGTTATACCAGCTTTTATTGTAAAAAAAAGCGTAAGCTGAAATTCCAAGTGCAGCATATATAATGGGAACTTTCCAATATTTTTTATTGTAAACCTGTCCGGCTCCGGGCAGGATCGCCGAATACAAGGTTGCCCTGTGGTAATTTCTCTTCATTCTTTTTTCAATAGAATCCCGGGCTGCCTGATCGTTGTATTTCCCGGTATAGACGCTGTCCTTTTTCTCAAGAACAGAATCAGAAGGCTGTTTTATCTGTGTACTGTCCGGATGCTGGGCATTTACCTGCAGGGCAAAAAGAAGACTGGTAAAAAAGAAAATGAAAATTGCCTTCCTCATACTGAACACTTAGTTAATCTCCACGCCGAACTGATCCAGAATTTTATTTAATTCCTCCACAGAATAGTATTCGATGCTGATACTGCCTGTTCCCTTGGGATTGTGATGCAGTTTCACCCGGGTGCTGAAATGCGTAGCTAAAGTATCCTCTATTTTTCGGTATGGTTCCGGCAAACCCGCTTTTACAGATTCTTTAACAGCGGGTTGTGTTTTATACAATTTGCGTACAAGTTCTTCGGTCTGTCTGACGGATAAAGACTTTTTCTTTATTTCATGGAATAGATATAACTGTTTATCTACGGTATCAACATTGATCAGTGCGCGGGCATGCCCCATCGAGATCAGGTTACTACGAAGAGCAACCTGTATATCCGGCGGAAGTTTCAGAAGCCGCACATAATTGGCGACTGTACTTCTTTCTTTACCCATACGCTCAGATACCTGTTCCTGCGTGTAATTCAGTTCATCCATCATACGTTTGTAACTCAGGGCCACTTCCATCGCATTCAGGTCTTCTCTTTGCAGATTTTCCAATAGCGCCAGCTCCAGCAGTTGCTGATCATTTGCCTGTCGGATATAAACAGGAATATCTTTGATACCTGCTATACGCCCCGCGCGGTAGCGGCGTTCCCCTGAGATCAGCCGGTATTTTCCGGAAGGTAGTTTTGCGACAGTAACGGGCTGGATGATATCGTGCATTCGGATGGACGCTGCAAGTTCCTGCAACGCCGTCTCATCAAAATCCTTTCTGGGCTGTTTGGGATTGGTTTCAATCAGATCCAGCGGAATTCGAAGGATACCTGTAAGATTTTCCGCGATAGCAGGCCTTAAAGTTCCGGCGGCAGTTTTTAAATCGGCATCAATATTTTGAAGAAGGGAACGAATTCCCTTCCCGAGTGCTTCCTTATCTTTTTTGTTCGGCGTCGTCATGCTTGTTGGTTCAATTTCTTGTTGCTATTCGAGGATGCGCTCTTCCTGTGTCATTTTTGTCATATTGTTTTTCTGCAACACTTCTTTTGCCAGATTCAGGTAATTCATAGCACCCTTGCTGTAGGCATCATACAGGATCACCGGTTTACCCACACTGGGTGCTTCGCTGATTTTGGAATTACGATGTATGATGGTATTGAAAACGATTTCGTCAAAATGTTTTCGTACTTCGCTTACAACTTGGTTGCACAGTCGCAGGCGTCCATCGTACATGGTCATGAGTATGCCTTCAATGGCCAGCTCCGGGTTTAGCCGGCTCTGCACTATTTTTACAGTATTCAGCAGTTTGCCCAACCCTTCCAATGCGAAAAATTCTGTCTGAACAGGAACAATGACTGAATCCGCAGCCGTCAGGGCATTTACGGTAATCAGACCCAGGGAAGGGGAACAATCAATGATAATAAAGTCGTAATTCTTCCGGATCGGTTCCAGAATATTCTTCAGAACACTTTCCCGGTCAGGATAATTGATCATTTCAATTTCTGCTCCCACCAGATCAATATGGGAAGGAATCAGGTCAAGATTTGGTACTTCTGATTTCAGCACGACATCTCTTGCGGCTACCTGGTTTACCATACAGTCATACAGACTCTGGGTAATATTATGCAGGTCAAATCCGACTCCGGTCGTGCTGTTAGCCTGCGGATCTGCGTCCACAAGCAGGGTTTTAAACTCCAACACCGCCAGACTGGCCGCTAAATTGATGGCAGATGTAGTTTTGCCGACCCCTCCCTTCTGATTCGCCACCCCAATAATTCTTGCCATGTTCCTTTAGGTTGTTTTTTAATTGCCGCCTCCGCAGGGCGCTGTTGAACAATTCGTGAAAGTACAAAAAACCCTTCCGTTTCTGCCTGTTAAAGCGTAAAAATACAAACTTGGCAGCCGAGTTCAGAAAAATACCGGGTTCAGCTTAACTTGCATCCCCATGATCCTCATTATATCAGGAACAAACCGCCGGGATAGTTTTACCCTGCGAATTGCCGAAATTTATCAGTCGATTCTTGAAAAAAAAAAGATCGAAACCTCTATATTATCACTTGTTGGTCTCGAATTGCTTGAGCGCAATGCATCTGTTCTGCAGCTCGAAAAACAATGGCTGCTTCCGGCTGAAAAATACATTTTTATCAGTCCGGAATATAATGGAAGTATCCCTGGTGTACTAAAATGCCTGTTTGATGTTTCTGATGTAAAGAAAGTGTGGAGGGGCAAAAAAGCGCTGCTCACGGGTGTTTCGACTGGAAGAGCCGGTAACCTTCGGGGAATGGATCATCTTACGGGTATTTTGCACTATGTGGGAACCATTGTCCATCCGAACAAACTACCTATTTCCATTGTTGACACCCTGTTTAGTGAGGAGGGAATGGCTCATCAGGAAACCCTCCAGGTCATTATTCAGCAATTAGATGAATTCATCGCCTTTTAATGGCTATTAAATCAATTCCATGCGAAGTACTGGTTTTATCGCTATCGTGGCCTTCATTATGGCTGCCATTGACTTTTATGTTTTCCAGGTTGTCAAAATGTTATGTCAGGGCTCCAGCCATCGAACAAAATCAATCATTTTTACTGGTTATTGGGCGCTTTCTATAACTGTAATTTTAATTTTTATCTTCCTTCCCTTTCTGAATGCGGACCGATGGCCCAAAAATTTCAGGAACTACCTGTTCGCTACGATTATCGGGTTTTTTTTCGCAAAAGTACTGGCCTCCGTTTTTTTTCTGGTTGATGACCTGCGGCGTGTAATACAATGGGCTGTTGCTAAAATATTTTTCAGGGACACGGAGGGAGACAGCCAGGTGAGTGAAGGTATTTCCCGGTCAGTCTTTCTCAGCTGGCTGGGTGTCGGCATTGGTGGAAGCCTGATATCATCTCTGATTTATGGATTTTCAAATAAATATAATTACCAGGTTCGGAAAGTGCCTCTTTCCTTTCCAAACCTGCCCGATGCATTTCGCGGATTGAAAATTGTTCAG
Organism: Puia sp.; assembly: GCA_041481385.1. Taxonomy (GTDB): domain Bacteria; phylum Bacteroidota; class Bacteroidia; order Chitinophagales; family Chitinophagaceae; genus Puia. The sequence continues at coordinate 6,616 of JBGPBW010000133.1, read as the reverse complement.
ATATCAGATATCCATTCCGGAAGTTTTGATAATAAAAAGTCGGTGGAGAAAGGTGTGCAGATGATCCTGGACCTTAAACCCGACCTGATATTATTTACCGGTGATCTGATCAACGACCGGTCTACAGAAATGCTCGGGTACGAAGAAGTTTTCAGCAGATTGAAAGCACCAATGGGTGTTTTTTCCATCCTCGGCAATCATGATTATGGTGATTATATTAAATGGCCGACGGAAGAAGCACGGAAAGAAAGCCTCGAACACCTGAAAATGCTTCAGGCAGAAATGGGCTGGCGACTGCTGATGAACGAACACGTTGTGCTGGACAGGGCAGGACAGCAGATCGCGCTGATCGGTATTGAAAACTGGAGTGCCAAAGCGCGTTTTCCCAAACACGGGAAAATGTGGGAAGCTTATCCCGGTGCGGAAAAATATCCTTTTAAGATACTCATGAGTCACGATCCGAGTCACTGGGATGCTGAAGTAAGACCCAAATACGGGGACATCGACCTGATGCTGGCAGGGCACACCCATGGAATGCAGTTTGGGATTGAAATTCCCGGATTTAAATGGAGCCCTGTAAAATACGTATACGATCAGTGGGCCGGTCTTTATGAAAATGGAAAGCAAAAACTTTATGTGAACCGGGGATATGGATTTATCGGCTACCCGGGACGGGTAGGAATTCTTCCCGAGATCACCCTCATCGAGCTGGTATAGTTTTTTGAGTGATTGAATTAATAAGCTGTTAAAATGAATTTTCGACTTACCAAAACTTTGAATTTATCGTTCAGGGTAATCGGACCAAACATTCAAAAAACATTTAGTTATGAAGAAGACAGGCTTTCTTGTTTTTACCGCTTTTCTTTTAATAAGCACTCAGGGTTATGCTCAGGGTTTTCACCTGGGTGGAAAGATTGGAACCAATATCTCACAAATTACCGGACGCTCATTTGATCAGGGTTTCCAATGGGGTTTTAGTGCCGGTGCGTTTGTTGAACTTGATTTCACCAGTAAATGGGGTATACAACCCGAATTGTTATTCAATCAAACGCAAACACAAACAGCCAACAATTTTAATGATGTGTATGATGAAGGCATCAACAGCCGCAATGTCAGCCTTAATTATTTAAGCATCCCAATTCTGCTATCCTATAAAATAATTCCCCTGTTGAGTATCCAGGTGGGACCACAGTTTGGCATTCTTATGAATACCAGTCAGAATATTACAACCAATGGGGTCAATGCATTTAAAAGTGGCGATTTCTCTATGGTTGGAGGCGCACAGGCAAATATCGGACCTGTACAATTCGGCGCCCGCTATATTTATGGTATCACGGACCTGAATAATGTAACCAATACAGATACCTGGAAAAATCAGAATTTCCAGCTTTATTTCGGATTGCGCATATTCTGAGTCTGAATCCTTTTGACAAAACCAAACAGTTAGATTATAGGTTGAATACAGGAGGCATAACAGCATTATCTTTGCGCAGGGAATGAATATTTAATCCATTCCCTGTTTTTTTGTCAGATTCCACAGGTCTGTTTCTCTAAAAAAGGACATTGTACCCCACCTGTTAAGCGCATGGTGTAAATGGCACTATCCTTGAACCTAAAGGGTTCAACCATAAAAAGATGGGATAATACCAAAAGAGGTGTTATTTTGTCACCCTTTTGTATTTATGAACGAAAAACTCTTTTTTCAGCGCAGTGAACAGGATATGGATTTCATGCCCATCATCCCGATCAACGAAACCGAACACGATAACCTGGCAGACACCGAAATTCCCAAAGAAATACCCATTCTCCCCCTGCGTAACACCGTCCTGTTTCCGGGTGTTGTGTTGCCGATCACTGTTGGCCGGGATAAAAGCATTAAAGCTGTTACAGATGCCTATAAATCAGATAAGCTGATCGGTGTTCTGGCACAAAAAGACAGCAGCGTGGAAGATCCCACCCTTAATGAACTTGTAGCTGTGGGAACCATCGCCCGCATTATTAAAGTCATTAAAATGCCCGATGGCGGCACAACTGTAATACTGCAGGGAAAAAGAAGATTTAAAGTAGGTTCAATCACCACGGACGATCCTTATTTCAAAGCCCAGGTGATCCTCCTGCAGGAAGAAGAGTCGCCAAAAGATCAGGACTTTGCCGCCTATGTATCCAACATTAAAGACCTGGCTGCACAAATCATTCAGCTTTCCCCGAATATCCCGACAGAAGCTTCGATTATCCTGAAAAATATTGAGAACCCGTCATTTCTCATTCATTTTATTTCAAGTAACCTCAATTCGGAATTGACGGAAAAACAGGAATTGTTACAGACCGACCACATCAAATCGCGTGCGGATCTTCTGATGCAACTTCTGCAGCGAGAACTTCAGTTTGCGGAACTAAAAAACAAACTGACCAATAAAACCAAAACAGAACTCGATAAGCAGCAGCGCGATTATTTTCTGCAGCAACAACTGAAAAGTATCAAGGACGAGCTTGGTGGGGACACCAATGAAAGAGAAATCCGGGAGATGCAGAAAAAAGCCGAAACAAAAAAATGGCCGGCGTCTGCTAAAGAAATTTTTAAGAAAGGCATCGAGAAACTGGAACGCATGCATCCCAGTACACCTGATTATTCCATCGTATACAATCATCTGGACCTGATGCTCGATCTGCCGTGGAATGAATATACCGATGATCAGTACGATCTGAAAAAAGCCTTGAAGATCCTTGACCAGGATCATTTTGGTATGAAAAAAGTGAAAGAAAGAATCCTTGAATATCTCGCGGTATTAAAATTAAAAGGAGATATGAAAAGTCCGATTCTTTGTTTTGTCGGACCTCCCGGGATCGGTAAGACCTCCCTCGGGAAAAGCATTGCTGCTGCCATCGGAAGAAAATATGTGCGTATCAGCCTCGGAGGCCTGCATGATGAAAGCGAGATTCGCGGGCACCGGAAAACCTATATTGGTGCAATGCCGGGAAGAATTTTACAATCCCTGAAAAAGGCAAAGTCCTCCAATCCGGTGATGATTCTTGACGAAATAGACAAGGTAGGCACAGATTTTCGTGGAGACCCGACCTCCGCTTTGCTGGAAGTACTGGATCCCGAACAGAACAACAGTTTTTACGATAATTACCTGGAACAGGAATACGATCTCAGCCGGGTTCTGTTCGTTGCAACGGCTAATGATATCAGTCATATCCAGCCTGCCCTGCGGGACAGAATAGAGATTATCGATTTAAGCGGTTATGCCATCGAGGAGAAAATTGAAATTGCCAAACGGCATCTTATTCCCAAACAAAAAGAAGCGCATGGACTGAAGGAACTACCCGTGAAACTGTCAGATAAAAATCTGGCTAAAGTGATCTCCGACTATACACGGGAAAGCGGCGTTCGCGAATTAGACAGGCAGCTGGCCTCACTGATGCGTTATGAAGCCAAGGAATATGCTTTTAAATTAAAGCTCAAAGCATCCATCACGGAAAAGGACATTGAGAAAGTTCTGGGTAAACCAAGGTACAGTAATGATATTTACAAGGTGGCCAATATGCCGGGCGTTGCTGTGGGACTTGCCTGGACCTATGTGGGCGGCGATATTCTTTTCATTGAGACCAGCATCAGCGACGGTAAAGGAGACCTTAAACTCACCGGCAATCTCGGGAATGTAATGAAAGAAAGTGCAACGACAGCATTGACCTATTTACAATCCAACGCCAAGAAATACAGCCTGAATTCGGATGTTTTTTCCAAGAAGACCCTTCATATCCATGTTCCTGAAGGCGGCACGCCAAAGGACGGTCCAAGTGCGGGTATTACTATGATGACCTCCCTGGCTTCGGCCATAACGGGGAAAAGAGTAAAGCCTTATCTGGCCATGACGGGTGAAATAACATTACGCGGACAGGTCCTGCCTGTGGGTGGGATCAAGGAGAAAATCCTGGCCGCCAGGCGGGCTGGTATACGGGAAGTCATTTTGTGTTGGCAAAACGAAAAAGATGTGACTGAGATTGACTCCAATTTCATCAAAGGACTGAAGTTTCATTACGTTAAAACCATGCAACAGGTGCTTGACCTGGCTCTTGTAGAAAAATAATAAGGATTAACACGCCTTTCACATTTCGGCATTAAACCATTGCACAATCCTTACGTTATAATTACAACCACAAAGATTTTCATGTTGGTTGTTTTAAGGGTTAAAAAAAGTTCCTCCATGTCTATGGAGGAATTCTTTTTTATAGCAGCTAATGGAAAACCCTTAGTGAAAAAGGGGTGATATAGGGCAATAGAATTTCTAATTCCTTCATTATCATTTCCATATTTCATTTCCTCATTCCCACATTCCCATACTTCCACATTAATCACATTGTTAATATCGGTCTTAAACCAATACTTCCGCGTTGGCTTTGGAAGTTTTAAACGCTTCCATCGCGCTAAGCCCAAGCAGGGAAAACATGGCATTGTCGGCTTCAAAACCAGGATTTGGCGTCGTAAGCAGTTTCTCTCCTGCAAAAATGGAATTAGCTCCAGCCATAAAACAAAAAGCCTGTTCCGGAACACTCATCTCTGCACGGCCTGCGCTTAATCTGACCATGGTTTTAGGCATCAGTATTCGGGCGGTCGCGATCATGCGCACCATTTCCCAAATATCTACTTTAGGATTATTTTCCAATGGAGTTCCTTTGATCCGTACCAGTGCATTGATGGGGACGCTTTCGGGATGTTCCGGCAAGGTGGAAAGCGTCTGTAACATATTGATCCGGTCATCATGAGTTTCACCCAGGCCGATTATACCCCCACAACAGACACTGATTCCGGCTTTTCGAACATTTTCCAGTGTATTCAGCCGGTCATCATAAGTCCGGGTTGTTATGATCTCTTCGTAATATTCAGGCGAGGTATCCAGATTGTGATTATAAGCGTACAGCCCGGCATTCGCAAGTTTTTCGGCCTGTGATGGAGTTAACATACCCAGGGTGCAACACACTTCCATGCCCATCGCATTTACCCCCCTGACCATATCCAGTATCCGGTCGAAATCCCGGTTATCCCGCACTTCCCGCCATGCGGCTCCCATACAAAACCTGGTTGATCCCGCCTGTCTGGCTTTTTCTGCGTAAGCAAGCACATCATCAGTCTGCATTAGTGCATGCACCTGAATATCGGTATGGTAACGTGCGGCCTGCGGACAGTATGCACAGTCTTCTGAGCAACCTCCGGTTTTTACTGAGAGCAGGGTACATACCTGAACTTCCGCAGTATTATTATATTGGCGGTGAACCTTGCCTGCCTGGTATACCAGCTCCAGTAATGGCAGTTCATAGATTTGTTGTATTTCTTCTTTTGTCCAGTTGTTACGGATCATGTTCCAGATTTAAAGTGAACTTAAATTAAAGGTGATAATTTAAATTGGTTTTCGGTGTCAATGCCAGCAAAGTTTCATACATCAGGTGAATGGTTTGCTCAATGTCTTTACGATTGAGCATTTCAACGGTTGTATGCATATACCTCAGGGGAATGGAAATTAAAACGGAAGGACACCCCTCATTGGCATAGGCAAAGGAATCAGTATCTGTTCCTGTACTGCGGGATACTGCCCGGAGCTGGACAGGAATCTTTTTTTTAGCTGCTGTTTCGCGAACAAAAGAGAGTAATAGGTTGTGTACTGCAGGCCCGAAGGCTAGTGAAGGTCCTTTACCGCATGTGATATCACCTTCTATCAGTTTGTTCACCATGGGAGTAGCGGTATCATGGGTTACATCGGTTATGATGGCTACGTCGGGCTTAATACGGCGTGCGATCATTTCAGCACCGCGCAGGCCCACTTCTTCCTGAACAGCATTCACTATATACAATCCATATGGCAATTTCTTTTTGTTTTCTTTCAGAAGCCGGGCAACTTCTGCGATCATAAACCCACCGATACGGTTATCAAATGCACGGGCGATCAAAGTATCATAGGACAATTCATCAAAACCGTCCCGGTAAGTAACCACTGAGCCCGGATGAATGCCCAGCGTTTCAATATCTTTTCGGTTTCGGGCACCACAATCGAGGAAAAGATTTTCAACCTTGGGATGCACTTCTTTGGCATCCGTACCGAGACGGGTATGGATAGCCGGCCAGCCAAAGACAGCTTTCACCTGACCCTTTGTGCCATGAATAATCACCCGCTGACCCGGAGCCACCTGGTGGTCAACCCCACCGTTTCTCTTCAGATACATCAAACCTTCAGGGTTTATATAATTCACAAACCAGCTGATCTCATCTGCATGGGCTTCTATAACGACCCTGAATTTGGCTTCAGGATTGATAACACCGACACCCGTTCCATATGCATCCGTAAAGTATGTATCAATATAGGGTTTGAGATAGTTGATCCAAATTTTCTGTCCTTCACTTTCGAAACCTACGGGTGACGGGGTGTTTAGGTATTTTTTTAGAAATGTCAGGGAATTGGAAGGAAGTATTGATTTATTAATCGCAGAATCCCGCTTGGCTTTGGCCATGTGAAAAATTTAAGGCCAAAAATAATCAAATTGACGCTAAGGCCATCAGCAATCCGGAAAGCATCATTAAACCGTCCAGGACGAAATAGAAGAGATAGTCGGAAGCGCTTTT
>JBGPBW010000132.1:0-13443 GCA_041481385.1 Puia sp. | reverse complement strand
TGGTACCTATCTGGCATGGGGTGTTCACAATGACGGATGGTGGGGCGAGGGGGAGATCAAATTTTTTATGGATGGAGATACAGAATTTCCGACCATTTGCGGAACGGGCACGGAAGATTATTTCTGTGGCTCATACGATTTTGATACCCGTAAAAAAAATCCGGGTGGCATGGAAGAAACGAATTACACAGAATTCAATAGTCCATATTCGGGTCTGGCCCAGGTAATCCGCGGAGACGGTCACTATAATGTCTCGCAACGTTTCGGACTTTACCGGTGGCATATAACTGATCCGGTGCGGTTTGAAAAAAACCTGCGTGTGACTATACAGGCTCTTGGTTGGCGTTCCGAAGGACGATACCTTCCGCTGCAGGATGATATTGCATCCACTGTTTTCTGGTATCAGACAGAACCCCATACGGTATTTCCGGCTTTGCCTTCCAGGGATGCACTTGAAATAAACTGATTTCTGAATTCCTGTGAAATCAGTGCAGGTCGAAAGAATTCGCCAGGTGATTTTCTATTTCCTGGTCGGCCAGATGGAGGAAAGCTCGCTGATTTTAATTTCCTCTACCGGTTTTCGGCTTGAACCCTGTTGCAGGATCGTATAGGGCTGGTCTGGAAAAAATATTTCCGTCATATTAGTCAGACCCTGATCAGCAAACATTTCCAGCGAAGTATTATCGAGGATCAGCGTGATCGTGGAATTGTTGGATTGTGATATACGCGGAGCATAATTAATGGTAGCGAACCGCGCATTGAAATCTGACCTTCCAGACTGGGTTCTGTCAATAAAAAATGCATTTTTTTCTTCATCATATCCGGCAGTTATATGCTGGCCCGATGCATTACTGAATATCAGAGAAAAGGAATACAGATTGGACAGGCTGATCTCAAAACGGGCGGGTCCGGTGAATGTGATTTCATTTACCGTAGGAATATGTTTATAAGATTTTGATCTGGTGATCAGTTTGTCCAAAGCATCCACGGGCATCATGGTGGTATAATATGAACCACCAACGTTTTTAACGGTAAGTGTACGGGGCAGGGTCATGGTGCTCCGCCATTGAAGTGCGGGAACCTGAGTACCATACAGCCAATTACTCATCCAACCCATGAAAATTTTTTCTTTGCCGGTATTGCTGAATGTGACACCCGCGTAATTATCCGGTCCGTAATCGATCCATCGGGCAATTGTATCAAAGGGAGTAAACGAATGTCCGTCAAAAACTCCTGTGAAGTACTGGGTGCCTGAGCCACCCTGGATACCTCCGGGATTGGTACTTACAATCAGCAGCCAGACTTGTTTTCCGTCTACATCGAATGAAATTAGATCCGGGCATTCCCAAACCCCACCCTTCGGTTTAATACTTTCACCGAATTCACTTTCTTTAATCCAGGTTTTCAGGTTTTCGGAAGAATAAAATTGGATCCGGTCACCAGCTGTCAGGGTCATTATCCATTTTTTCTGATCGGGATACCAGCTAACCTTGGGATCGCGGAAATCCTTGATTGCAGGAGACTTTAAAACCGGGTTCCCCGCATATTTAAACCAATTCATTCCGGCGTCCTGGCTATAGGCAATACTTTGGTTTTGGTAATGGGACGAACCCGCTTTTTCACCAGCAGGATCATGCTGGGTAAAGATGGCAACCAGTGGAATATTTCCATCTTTGCCAAGTCCGCTGGTATTACGTTCATCCACAACCGCACTCCCGGAGAAAATATATCCCAGGCTGTCGGGATATATGGCAATGGGTTCCTGTTTCCAATGTATCAGGTCCTTACTCGTTGCATGGCCCCAGTGCATTGGACCCCAAACGGTACTGTCAGGATAAAACTGGAAGAATAAATGGTATTCGTCCCTGAAATAAATCAATCCGTTGGGATCGTTCATCCAACCGGTCTTGGGGGAAAAGTGAACCTGTGGCCGGAGGGGGATATTGTAACCGGCCTGGGCATTCGCATTCAGGAAGCCTGTAAAAAGGAAAATCATGAAAAAGGTCAGCCGGCGCATGGTACTCAATTTGCTCTCTAAGGTAAACCAAATAGTCCTTGTTACACGGAAGTTGCCCACCCAGATCATGAGATAGAAATTATTTTGGTGAACTGTAAGCAGGGACCTGTTAAAGCTGCTTGTTAAAAGCTAATTTCATGCTGAATCCGGAATAACTTTAGCAGCAGGAATTGCCGGTCAAAATAAAATATTTATCATGAGCAAAATGTTGGTATTCGGATTTTCACTTGTGTTTGCGTACCTGTTGCAGGGCTGTCAGCAGGGATCGGAGAAAAATAAAGCGATCATTGTATCTGAAAATGGTAACAAGAAGTTTTATGGGATGATCGGAGGGGATTCCGTTTATGCGTATACACTCAGGAACAACCAGGCGTTAAAAGCAGTCGTGACCAACTACGGAGCTACCCTGCTGGAATTATGGACGCCCGACAGAACGGGTAATTCTGGAAATGTCATATTGGGTTTTGATTCATTGTCGGGTTATTTACAGAAGGGTAATCCTTATTTTGGCGCAATCGTAGGACGGTATGCAAACCGGATCAATCATGCCAGTTTTAGCATAGACGGAAAGACGTACACACTGGTGGCCAATGACCGCGGCAATACCCTGCATGGAGGACTGAAGGGATTCGATAAAGTGATCTGGACGGTTAACCAGGTAAATGATTCAAGCCTTGCATTATCCTACACCAGTCCAAACGGGGAAGAAGGATTTCCCGGAAACCTGACTGTAAAAGTCGTTTATACTGTGAATGCATCAAATGGTCTGGAGATTGATTATGCTGCTTTAACTGATCAGAAAACACCGGTCAACCTGACAAACCATGCCTATTTTAATTTATCAGCTGGAAAGGACTCGACCATACACAATGAAGAACTGACCATTCGTGCCAGTATATTTACCCAGGTAAACGATTCCCTGATTCCAACAGGAGCATTGGTTTCTGTAAGGAATACGCCCATGGATTTTCTTAGCGCAAAAAAAATTGGCAACGAGCTGGACAAAGTAAAAGGCGGGTATGATCATAATTATGTCCTGGATAAAAAAGATACCTCCTTCGCGGTGGCTGCTATTGTATACGATCCGGGTTCAGGTAGAAAAATGGAAGTATGGACTACGCAACCCGGAATACAATTCTATACGGGAAATTTCCTGAATGGAACCCTGAGGGGGCATAATGGGAAAAGAATAATTCGACACGGAGCTTTCTGCCTGGAAACCCAGCACTTTCCGGATTCGCCCAACCAGCCCGGATTCCCAAACTCGATTTTGGAACCTGGACAGTCTTTTCAGGAACGGACCATGTATCAGTTTTCGGTAATACATTGATTGTAATTTTGACCCATAAAATCTGAGATTCGTGAACTTTATTACATTTAGTCATATGGTCCTGGTTTCCCAAGTTAATTCTAGATCTTTCCAATAGTCTAATCATATATGAAAAGATTCCTGCTTTCATTTTTTTTATTATGCTCCCTGTATGATCTTCCGGCACAATCAGCAAGACCGGTATGGACAAAAACAGAAGCGTTAACTTGGTATTCGGATAAGGGCTGGTTGCGGGGTTGTGATTTTATACCAAGTACTGCCATCAATCAGCTCGAAATGTGGCAGGCGGAAAGTTTCGATACTGCAACCATTTCACGTGACCTGGGATTTGCACAGTCCATAGGACTCAACTGTATGCGGGTATTTTTGCATCACCTGGCCTGGCAACAGGACCCCGGGGGATTCAAGGAACGCATGAATCTGTATCTGACCATCGCCGACAGAAAAAAAATAAAAACCATTTTCGTTTTTTTTGATGACTGCTGGAATGAATCTTATCACGCGGGTACCCAGCCGGCGCCGAAACCGGGCATTCACAATTCTGGCTGGCTAAGAGATCCCGGAAAATTACTCTATCAGGATCCGGCGTTAATGACTATCCTGGAGTCGTATGTGAAAGATGTACTAAGCAGTTTCAAAAATGATTCCCGCATTTTACTTTGGGATCTGTACAACGAGCCCGGTAATTCCGGCTACGGGAACAAGAGCATGCTGCTTCTTCAAAATGTTTTTCAATGGTCCAGGGAAATAAATCCAACCCAGCCGCTATCGGCCGGTGTTTGGAATCAGGAACTGGCGGATCTTAACCATTTTCAGCTTACAGCTTCGGATGTGATCACCTATCATAACTATGAACCTGAAAAAGCGCACCTGCAAGCGATAGATACTTTGCGAAAATATGGCCGGCCGCTTATCTGTACGGAATATATGGCCCGTTTACGCAACAGTACTTTTTTCAACATCATGCCTATGCTGAAAAAAGAAAAAATAGGAGCCATAAATTGGGGACTGGTCAGTGGAAAGACCAACACGAAGTATGCCTGGGATACACCCATACCGGATGGTTCGGAACCCAAAGTCTGGTTTCACGATATCTTCCGTCCGGATGGTACTCCCTATAGTCAGGTGGAAGTGGAATTCATCCGTGGGTTGACCACCGCTAAACCGACCAGCCAAAATTAGCCAGTTGTTTTTTTGTTGTTTCGTAATCGCGATGAATAATACCCTGGATTCCCAGGGTATCAGCGACCTGTACAAACATGGGACGATCTTCCAGATAAATAACTTTTTCCGGGTCAACATGTGCGATATCCAGCGCTACTTTAAAAATATCGGCATCGGGCTTACGGAAATGAACAATACAGGAGCTGATAAAAAAGTCAACAAATTCATAGAGCTTAAAGGTATTGATCCGGTGTTTATTGAGTTCACTTCCTTCGTTATTTACCACTGCGATTTTGATCCCGTATTTTTCCTTTATATTTCGGATCAATGCGAGCATGTCGGGGAAGGGTTCCGATTGACTGAACATGAATTTCCTAAACGCTTCTTCAGTAAATGTTCTCTTTTTATAAAAAACCAGCCTGGTCAGGTATTCGTGCAATGAAATTTTCCCAGACTCATAAGTATCGAAAGTCAGGTGGTGTCTCTCTTCGGTTTCTGCCGGATCCAGGTCATAACGTTTTATCGCTTTTTGCCGAGCAGTTCTATCCCAGCCATTGGTCAGCAGGACACCGCCGATATCCGTAAAAATCGTAGTAGGGGAAGGGCCTGGTTTGTTTTTCATGCTACGGTAATTCTTTTTTCCAGGTATACATCCTGTATATTATTCAGCAACTGAACACCTTCACTGAAAGGGCGCTGAAATGCTTTTCTTCCGGAAATCATGCCGCTTCCACCTGCTCTTTTATTAATCACAGCGGTTCGTACTGCTTCCTTCCGATCCAGCAAGCCTTCAGATGCACCACCCGAATTGATGAGCGGGGCACGTCCGGAATATCCGTTAAGTACCTGATAGCGGCAAAGGTCAATGGGGTGATCGGAAGAGAGATCCGTGTACATTTTTTCATCAAGCTTTCCATAATGACTGCTGCCCGTATTCAGCGCTTTGTAACCACCATTACGTTCCGGAAGTTTTTGTTTGATGATATCTGCCTGGATGGTGGCGCCGAGGTGATCAGCCTGACCGGTGAGATCTGCAGATACATGATAATCCTTTCCGTCTTTCACAAAGGCGTTATTACGCAGGTAACACCATAAAACGGTAGCCATCCCGAGCTGGTGGGCTTCTTCAAAAGCCCCTGCTATTTCTGTGATCTGCCGGTTCGATTCGGCGGATCCAAAATAAATGGTTGCACCTACAGCCGTTGCGCCCATATTCCAGGCGTCGCGCACTTTGCCGAATAATATTTGGTCGTATTTATCCGGATACGTGAGCAGTTCATTGTGGTTGAGCTTAACCAGGAAGGGAATACGGTGTGCGTATTTACGGGCCACTATGGCGAGCACGCCAAATGTGCTGGCTACCGCATTACATCCGCCTTCGATCGCCAGGCGAACAATATTTTCCGGATCGAAGTACTCCGGATTTTTTGCGAAAGATGCTCCCGCACTATGTTCTACACCCTGATCTATGGGCAGAATGGACAGATAACCAGTTCCCCCCAATCTTCCGAAATTAAACAGCTGTTGCAGACTGCGCAGGGTTTGTCCATTGCGGTTTGAAATGCCGAATACTTCGTCTACAAAATGGGGAGATGGGAGATGCAGATTATCTTTTGGAATTTTTTTGCAGGTATATCCCAATAGTTCTTCGTTTTCATTACCCAGTAATTCCGATATTTCCTGATAGTTCATAAAAAAAGAATGAACTTAAAATTACAAATAAGCAAAACAACGGGGTTCTTTTTTTCAACAAAGAAGCGGTTAAGATGTTATCCGCACAAATGAACCGATTGCTTAAGTGGTTGAGTTAACTGTCAATTGTTAATTGTCAATTATCCTAAGCCAGACCGGGTTTTTTCAGATATTTATTCAGGTTGATGAGCAGCACGCTAACCAGGATGACGAGCAGGCCGGATATCTGTAAGGCATTGATGTGTTCCGAAGCGATGAATACTCCGAGTAATACGGCCACCACAGGATTTACGTAGGCGTAGGTACTGACTTGTGCGGGCGACCTGACCTCCATCAGCCATACATAACAACTGTAGGCAAGTATGGATCCGAAAATAACCAGGTAGGCCAGGGAAAACCAGGCGCCGGCAGATACCGTGGTGATCTGAAATGTTTTTAATTCTCCCGTCAGTATTGCGCCGGTTAGAAAATACAGTCCTGCAAAAAACATCTGCCAGCTTGTACTCACGGTGGCGGGCGCATGGGTTTTATTATATTTTGCATAAAGTGAGCCTACAACCCAGGACATGGAGCTGAGAATGATGGCGAATAAAGCGATATGTTCATATGGATTTCGGTCAGTGTTATATGCAGACGAAATATTCGGCAGAAATAACAAAAATATTCCAACCATACCCAGCATCAAACCGCTCAGTATCGATTTGCTGCTAAAGTTTTCTCTCCAGTTTCTTTTATCATAGAGAACAAACCACAGAGGTGCAGCGGATATGATAATCGCTACCCAGGCACTGCCAACATATTGTTCAACGAAGATGACTGTTCCGTTACCGATAAATAAAATGAAGAACCCGCTGATGGCAGAAGATATCATTGAGGTCCTGTCAAAAAGTTTTTCTTTTCTCCACATAACCCAGACCATCATCAGTAATGCTGCCACGAGGAAACGAATAGCACCCAGTAAAAAGGGAGGAAATCCGTTGAGGGCCTGGCGGATAAAAAAATAGGTTGAACCCCAGACGATATACACTGTTACAAAAGCCAGGATTACTGAAAGAGATCCGGCCCTTTTGGTTCCGGTATGGTTCATGGACGTGGTTTAATTTGTCGGATAGATAACCAAAGTTAAATGGAAATTTGGTATATTTACTTTCGAAATAGATGTTTTTATAAACATTTACTTTCGAAAACAAGGTATTTAATTAAAATTGCCTTCTATATGGAATTGGATAAAACGAGCTGGTCTATTTTGGCCTGCCTGCAGGAGAATGCGCGTGCTTCCTTTGCAGATATCGGAAGGGAAGTAGGACTGTCTGCACCGGCAGTGGCTGAACGCATGGTCAAACTGGAAGAAGCAGGTATAATTCAGGGATACCGGATAGAAGTCGATTATGAAAAAACGGGTTATGCACTAAAAGCGCTGATTGCATTTTCTGCACATTCCGGGAAATTCCAGGCCTTTTTAAACTATATCGGAAAGCTGGATGAGGTGCTGGAATGCCATAGAGTAACAGGAAACCATTGTATCTATTTGAAAGTCGTTGCGGAAAATTCAGGCCGGCTTCAGGAATTGCTGGCCCGCATGATGGAATTTGGTGACACAACCACGTCCATTATTCTTTCCAGTCCGATAACACACCGTATTTTTAGAAAACACGAAACCCGTGTTAAAGGAAAAGGTCAGTTTGCAAAGGGCCGCCAGGTGTAATGGCATAAGAATCCAAATCGTGAATGCCTTCTGCACGTAACACTTCTTCGTCAATATAATGATTGCCTGTATGGGTTTTCGCATCCCTGAGCAGTATATAATACGCCGCGTCGGCCATGATTTCCGGTTTCCGGCTGACCCGGAAAAGTTTTTCTCCGCCCAGTAAATTTTTTACGGCCGCCGTGGCAATCAGCGTTGCGGGCCAGAGACTATTGGAAGCAATACCTTCCTTTCTGAATTCTTCCGCCCAGGAACCGGCCAACAGGCTCATATTGTATTTGCTCAATGTATAGGCAACATGGGGTTTGAACCATTTCATGTCGAAATTCAGTGGTGGAGATAAAGTCAGGATATGTGGATTGGGAGATTTTTTAAGCAGGGGGTAGGCATATTTGGTCACCATAAATGTGCCACGTACATTGATATCAAAAAGCAGGTCAAATCGCTTGGGTTCGATTTTTTCCGTATTGCCGGTATTTATTGCAGACGCATTATTGATAACCATATCAAGGCCACCGAAAGCAGCAACAGTTTTCTCAAGCACTTCCTGAATAAGATTTTCATCCCGTATATCACAGTATAAGGGAAGGGCCCTGCCCCCGGCTGCTTCCACCTCAGAAGCAGCGGAATAAATGGTTCCGCCCAGACGTTCATCTTCAGTTACAGATTTTGCGGCAATCACAATATTTGCTCCTGCTGAAGCCAGTTTCAGAGCGATGGCTTTTCCAATGCCACGGCTGGCTCCGGTAATCAGCACCGTCTTATTGTTAAAATCCATATTTTTCCGGGATTCAAATGTTCATTCCAAACAAGGATGGCATGAAGTATGTTAATATCAACCTAAAGATATACGATGGGTGCCATTCCAAATACTTATTTCGTTTTTCAACTGTCAACATCCGATGATCCAGCGCCTGGTCCGGGTCCGGAATGGCCGCCAGTTGAACCATCACCGTTACCACCGGTGACTGACCCCGTACCAACTGTTCCTCCTGTTACCGGTGTCCCATTTCAGTTGTATCCTTGTATGTTGAATTAACGGTTCCAGGTCTTAGCAGCCTTTAAGTATTTATATTTGGGCTTCAAGGGCTTTATGGAATATTTTCTCGGGATTGATATCGGAACCACTTCAGTCAAAACAATTGCTTTTTCAAGGGAGGGAAAAACAATTGCCGAAGAATCAGTTTCTTATTCGATCAGTCATCCTTTTCCGGAATGGAGCGAACAGGATCCGGAAGAAATATTCCGGGCTTTTCAGCAAACTGTAGAAAAAATTCTGCAGAAGCTGACCCCGAATTTCCCGGTATTGTGCAGTTTTTGTTCCGCTATGCACAGTCTCATAGCAATTAATTCCTCAGGAACAGCTTTATCACCCGCGATCATTTGGGCTGATAACCGTGCAGCAGGTAACGCCGAAAAAATTCATGTTGAAAAAAAAGCATGGTCATTGTATCAGAAGACGGGGTTGCCGGTGCATGCCATGTCTCCTTTTTGCAAACTGCTATGGCTCAGGGAAAATCAAAAGAACTTGTTCGACGATGCCTTCAAATTCATTGGAATTAAAGAATATATTTTTTATAAATTATTTGGAACCTGGTCTGTGGACGTCTCTATGGCAGCCGCCACGGGACTGATGAATCTGAATTCCCGGGAGTGGGATCCGGGAATACTGGAACAGGTCGGGATTACTCCAGAAAGACTTTCAGAAATTGTAGAAACTGACAAAATTTTTTATACTTCATTTTTCCCGGTATTAAATAAAATTCCCTTTATTATCGGTGGCAGCGATGGGGCGATGGCCAACCTCGGTGCAACGGATGATCCGGAAACGCTGGTGGTTACTGTAGGTACAAGCAGCGCAGCAAGGCTGGTTGCACATGAACCACGCATTGATCCGGAGATGCGCAGTTTTTGTTATTATATCCGGAAGGGATCCTGGCTGCTTGGCGGCGCGAGCAATAATGGCGGGATTGTTTTGCAGTGGCTGCAGGAAGAATATTTTCATAGCGTGGAATCAATTCCTGATTTTTTAAAACAGGCGGCCGCTGTTAAACCCGGCGCAGGAGGTTTGGTTTTTCTTCCTTACCTGCTGGGAGAACGGGCACCGATATGGAATGCCCGCGCCCGGGGTGTATTGTTCGGCCTCCGGATACAGCATGGGCAGGCAGAAATGGTGAGGGCCTCACTTGAAGCCGTCATTTATTGTTTACGGGGTGTTAGTCAGCCGCTTTTTGAACAGGCGGATATCCGGAAGATCTTGGCAACCGGCGGGTTTGCCCGCAATGATCTCTGGCTGCAGATTCTTGCAGATGTATTTAATCTCCCGGTTTTTGTTTGCGAATCTATTGAGAATTCGGCCTGGGGCGCAGCAAAATGTGGTATGCTGGCTCTCGGAATTCCGGTTCCCGACAATAACCCAACCAGCAGAATGTTTTCTCCGGATCCTTCTGCCCACCGCGTTTACGAAACCGGGTTTCAACAGTTTCAACGAATATATGAGCTGTTAAAAAAAGAGTTTATTTAACGGACCCTGGTAATTTCTTAAAATCAAGGTCCTGGAAATCATAACTGAAATCTGTCAGAGGTGATATGGCTTTCATTCTCATTCCTTCGGCAATTCCATTTTCATTTAATCGAAAAATCACGAAGGCATCAGCATCCAAACTCCGGTCCTTCCATTTAACGACAAAACTATTTTCTTTGTAAGGAAACAATTCCCCGCTGAGTTTTGGAGACCTGTGCGAACTAAAGTAGAATTTACCGC
The DNA here is from genome assembly GCA_041481385.1 of Puia sp. Classification (GTDB taxonomy): domain Bacteria; phylum Bacteroidota; class Bacteroidia; order Chitinophagales; family Chitinophagaceae; genus Puia. The sequence goes on along the minus strand of JBGPBW010000132.1, from coordinate 2,771 downwards.
CCTGATTAGAGATGGTTACTTCACCCAGCCAGGGGTCATGGTATCGCCCGGCATATATTCCAAAGTTTATTTTCAAGGGATGTTCCTGCGCCTTTTGTATTTCGAGTTGTATCGAATCGGTAACTTTTTTCCCTGCAGCATAATAAGCGCTGTTTGCTGCCGCCATTTCTGCAACCCAGTCGTTCTTCGGTAAACCCAGATATCCATCCCGGATCTGGTTGCTGATCGCAATAAATGCTGCAGGTTCCTGCTGGTTGGTGAGTACGATGATTCCAAGTTTCAGTTCCGGGTACATAACAATCTGGGTTACCATTCCCTCCAATCCGCCTGTATGACTGATTTCCTTGTAACCATTCAGATCCTTCATAAAAAACCCCAAACCGTAGGCGTTAAAATGGATGCGGTATTCGCCGGGATCGCTATTTTGAATAATGGTTTGGGGGGACCAGATTTCCTTCTGTACGGAAAGACTGAAAATACGGGTGGAATCCGGCAGCATCCATCCCCGATTTAACAGGAGCATAACCCATTTGCTCAAATCATTTACACTGGAATAAATACCTCCCGCGGGATGATCCACTTTTGAACGGCTGCGGGCAATGACACGCACAACACCTTCTACTTCCGCGTGCCCGTCAATAATATCCGTCGTATCCGTCAGCCTGTCGAATGATGCGGCGGTCTTTCGCATGCCAACCGGTTTAATAATTCTGGTTTCAACGAAATCATCCCAGGACATACCGCTGGCTCGTCTGACTACTTCGCCCGCAACGATATATAAATTGTTGTCGTAGTCGAATTTTGTCCTGAAACCGGATACGGGTTTTAAGAACTGCAGGTTATAAAGGATATCCTTCAATTCGAAATCACTGGAATCGGGAAAAAACATCAGGTCTCCTGCCCCCAGGCCAAGTCCGCTTCGGTGGGTAAGCAGATCGCGGATGGTGAATTCCTCTGTCACATATGGACTGTACATCTTAAATTCCGGAATCCATTTTCGGACTTTATCATCCCAGGAAATTTTGCCCTCATCAACCAGTATACCCAGGGCAAAAGCTGTAAAAGCCTTGGTGTTGGATGCTATGCCGAACAGTGTATTCTCATCAACCGGCAGTCGGGTATTCAGTGAGCGAATGCCATATCCTTTGATATGTACGATTTTTCCGTCCCTGACTACGGCGACTGCAATACCCGGGACACTAAATTTATTTCTTGCATTTTCTACCAGGCTGTCAATGGCCGAAGTTCCCGGTATCTGCGTTTTCGCCTGAAGACATGTCAATAAAACGACAACGATTACATATTTTCTCATGGAGTTACTATTGACCTCTTAAAGTTAACGGGAATAAAACAAAGGGGTGTATGGAAATACACCCCGCTAACGACTGCCATCAAAATTAACTGCTTGCAGAGGTCATGGGCGGAATCGAACCGCCGTGAAAGGTTTTGCAGACCCGTGCCTGACCGCTCGGCCACATGACCCTGATGCCGGGTGCAATATAATGGTAAAATATAAAGTCTACAAAAATAGTAGACTATATATTTTTATTAACCTGTTCCCAAAGAATAATTCAAAAATGGTCGTGGTGATCGGAGGGGAGTTTCGTAAATTTGTATCCTGAAATCATTGGTTTGAAAAAAATATATAAGCCTACGGAAACTGTCGCTGCATTTTATCAGCGATATATCAATCTGGTGCCGGATGACGGAAATCTGCTGATTCATCTGGAGGACATATTTTCTGACACGGAAGAAATGATCAACCCGCTTTCCCCTGAGCAAATGGAGTTCAGCTATGCACCCGGCAAATGGACCATTAAAGATATGTTGGTGCACATGTCGGATTCCGAGCGGATATTCATATACCGGGCTCTGCGGTTTTCCAGGCATGACGAAACCCCCCTCGCTGGTTTCGAAGAAAGTGAGTATGCCCGGTACACAGGCGCCAACGAAAGGGAGAAAGAAGATATTTTACGTGAATACTCGCTGGTGAGGGAATCCAGCATCGCCTTTATTGAAACACTTTCCGATGACGCACTGAACAGGAAAGGGACGGCCAACGGATACCCGGTTTCTGTGCGCCTGATTGTGAATGTGATTTATGGTCACCACAAACATCATCTGAACATCTTGCGGGAAAGATATCTATAAATATGGATGGAAAAAAACCACGCCGTCTTTCCATTGCTGTGGATATGGACGGTGTTCTAGCCGATACGGAGACCCATTTTATTCAATATTATGAGGCGGAGTCCGGAGAAAAGGTCGACCGTAAAACATTGCTGGGTGTTCCGGAAAGCCAGGCTTTCAGGGATAAAACAGCTGTTCATCGTTACGTACATACTGCGGGCTTTTTCAGGAGTCTTCCCCTTGTTCCCGGAAGTGTGGATGCGGTTAAAACGTTGATGGAGCATTTTGACCTCTATATTGTTTCTGCTGCGATGGAGTTTCCTCTTTCACTCTATGAAAAAAAACAATGGCTGGAAGAATATTTCCCTTTTATTTCATGGAAAAATATCGTTTTTTGCGGGGACAAGAGTATTATAAAAACGGATTACCTCATCGATGACCATTTAAAAAACCTGGATAATTTTTCCGGTATTTCACTCATGTTCACGGCTTCACATAATGTGAATTTTAATCAGCATCAACGCCTGAATAACTGGGAAGAAATTTTGAAGTATTTTGATATCATTCGTCAAAAAGCTTAAAGCCTAAGGCTTAACGCCTAAGGCTAGTTTGAAAGGTCAATGGTCAATGGTCATCGGTCA
>JBGPBW010000131.1:0-13516 GCA_041481385.1 Puia sp. | reverse complement strand
TTATTTTCGGATACATGAAAAGTAAATTCACCGGGGTAAATCCCTGGTCGGGAGCCATACGCGTGATGATGATCGGAGCCATTGCCGCAGGTTGCGCATTTGGTATTGCCCGCCTCATCGAGCATGGACAGTTTTAGGAGAATTTGGAAATTTGGAAAATTGAAAATGTAACTTCAGGGACAGCTGTCAAATAGATTTCACTCTCGACAGTAATCCACATATTAGAACGAGTAGTGCGGATGCCAGTACTGCCGGAAGTGCAAATTTTACCTGGGGACAAATGGTATTATAACAGGAAGAAAAAAGAACATAGGTTTTTATGGCATATGCCAAAAGGATTACTCCCACTACCTGATTGACCCACCTGGCCCAGATTTTAGGAATCAGGAATAATACAATCGAAAAAACAGCCAGAAAACAAAAAGCCTTACCCGGTTTTCCGTAATGATTATGACTGGAATAAAAACCGGTAAAATTTTGTTGCAGATCGGGATAATATGCCCAGGGAAGAAAACAAAAAAAGATCAGGAGCAATGCCGCAGCAATGCCCATAGTTGTTGCATATTTCAAACGCTTAGTTTTTTCATTACAATTTCAACCTTTCCTTCGAAAGCTTTTTCTGCAGGGCCACAAAGCCAGACGTTTGTATATGTATTATCATAGTGCCGATCGTATTTTACGACCAGCTTCCCTCCTTTTGTAATAACGGTTACATCATTATAACCGACATCATTGTGGTGACAAACGATCGCACATGCAGTAACACCCGTACCACAAGAAAAAGTTTCGTCCTCCACACCCCGTTCATAGGTTCGCACCATGATTTCATCTTCCTCTTTCTCCTCTACAAAATTTACATTGATGCCTGCGTTCGCATAAGGTTCACTATAACGGATTTCGGTTCCTTCTTTTACCACGTCCATGTCCATGACGTCTTCTACAAATTTTACATAATGGGGGGATCCGGTATCCAGGATAAAAACACCATCCGTTTCCGTATAACCCATTACGTCTTTCATTTTCAGGTTGATGATACTCGAACCGGTTTCCATTTCCGCCGCATGCTCACCATCACTGGCCAGAAAATGATAAGTGCTACGATGGATACCCAGGTCATATGCAAATCGAATGATACAGCGACCGCCATTCCCGCACATCGAACCTGGATTGCCGTCTGCATTATAATATTTCATTTCGAAGTCATACCCTTCGAGTTGGTTCAGTAGCATGAGGCCGTCTGCCCCGATGCTGAAACGGCGGTCGCAGACTCTTTTAATCTCTTCCTGGGTGATACCAGAAAAGCTGCCGCTGCGATTATCCAAGAGGATAAAATCATTACCCGTTCCCTGGTATTTGCTGAATGGAATATTCATTGGGTGCAAAGATAAAATTAATGCGTCATGGAATGCACGACCTGCAGCGATTTCTCTATAAGCCGCTCAACCGCCCGCAAACCTGAGGTTGAAAAAGTTTTACTGATGCGATTGGCGACAATCACATTCAGGCTCAGACACTGGTGGCCGAGCAAACTGCCCAGACCATAAATAGCCGAAGTTTCCATTTCGAAATTACTGATCCGGTAGGGACCGAAATGAAAACTGGTCAGCCTGTCGATCAGATCCGGATAATGAAGACCCAGGCGTAATATTCTTCCCTGCGGGCCATAAAATCCGGGGCAGGTAACCGTTATACCGCTATGATATCCCTGGGTAAAATGCTTTAGTAGAAAACCGGATGCCGAAGCGATAACGGGATGGGCGAACTGCTGATGCAGCTGGGTGTGCGTGATGAATGCCTGGAGAATTTCCTGCTCCCCACCCCTGGTTTCCAGGCGGTAAAAATTCAGCAGGTTGTCGATACCCAGGCCATGGGTAGACGTTACAAATGAATCAACCGGGATTTCTCTTTGAAGTGATCCCGAAGTACCCAGGCGTATAATTTGCAGCTGGGTGTGATTGGATTTGATTGTCCGGGTTGAAAAATCAATATTGACCAGCGCGTCCAGTTCATTCATCACAATATCAATATTGTCTGTTCCGATGCCCGTGGACAATACAGTAAATCGCTCATGTCCGATATAACCCGTGTGTGAAATGAATTCACGATGCTGTTGTTTGATCTCAATCCGGTCAAAGTATTTGCTGACCACCGGAACGCGACCCGGGTCGCCAACAAGGAAAATTTTATGAGCCAGTTCATCCGGACGCAGGTCGAGATGATATATGGCGCCCCGCTCGTTAATAATCAGTTCACTTTCTTCTATGCGTTGCATTTTGATTAACGCGGGTTTAGGCAAATTAATCCGAATATACTACTTTTGCAGAACCTTAAAAGGTTCCGTGGCCGAGCGGTTAGGCAGAGCTCTGCAAAAGCTTCTACAGCAGTTCGAATCTGCTCGGGACCTCCTGACATCAGTAATATTTTTTAAAAACGACAGCCACTTTTCTTTCTGGAAAAGTGGCTGTCATCGTTTCGGGCTGCGCGGATAAAATCTATTTCGATACCGGATAATCCACCGTAACAATATTGTCTATATATGCTGAATTCGCCTTTTTTACCGCCTGATGCTGCGGGGATGCATTATAGGTGGTCAGGTCGCCCTTACTGTTAAATGTTGTGATATATACATGTTTTACCTGGCCGCTGTTTTCGCTGTCGTTTCCCACAACCGATAAAAAGGTATGCACAACCGGTAACTGGTTGAGCGCTTTTCGAAAGGAATTATCTACCAGGTGTTGATTGGCCTCAGAAGTTCCCGGTTTGAACGTCACAATTTCTACCTGTTGAACTTTTTGTGATTTGGTACTGTCTTTTTGGCCTTTTACCAACGCGGGTATGAAGCCAAAAAACAGAAAACAGATTACAGAAATACGCGTCAAAGGGATAAGGTATTTATTTTTCATAAATAAGGGTTGTATTGATTATTTAAAATTAATCAGAATCGGGAACTTATACAGGAATAATTATTTGTATTCCTGGTCAATTTCCCCAATGATTTTTTGCGCCTGCAGAATGCATGTATCATACCTCGCCAGAACTTCTGATGGGTGACTTAATACCGTACTGAAGTCATAGACTTTGTCATCTTTCATTAATTCTTTGAAATTGCTAGTACTGTCGGTAAGTCTTTTTTGGTTTTCGATAACATAGTTCAGGAAATTTATTTTCCAGCTGTTATATCCGCTGCTGCTCGCGTGCAGGGACACTATTTCTTCCTGGTAAAGATCCATGATATCGTTCTGCAGTTCTTTATTTTCGATGGTTCCGATTTTCCCGGAAGATTTAAATCCTTCAAACCTTCCGTCGTTCGGGTTAAGTGAAGTCGTAACAAAAAGTGATTGGAGGTATTTATTGATTGTGTCTTTACTTGGAGGTTCTTTTATTTTCAACGAAGTGATATAGCTGAATATTTTACCCTGTTCTATAAAGGATATCTTGTCGTTTTGCATTTCACTGATGTCGTCGTTTAGATCTGATTTAAGCCCGAGGAGGAAGTCCTTTACCTCGGCCTGTTCATGCGCATGTTCACTCCGGTTGTGAAACCAAATAGAAAGGGAGACTGCAAAAACGATAATAAAGATTTCAATCAGGAACTCTGAAATTTTATGCCAGAAAGAATGTTCTTTGCTAAACCAGATTTTGTAAATTTTCCGGGTATGTTTTATTACTTCGTCTTCCGCCATATTGAACGCATTTTGTATGAATTGCTTTTTTCAAATTCAAGTTACTATTTTTTTTCGCTTCGACCCACCGCCACAAGGAGAGTAAATGACGACCGGTAAACAAATAATAATTAATTTCGACCGTATGTTTAATATCAGGGTTTATGGAATTCTTTCCGGAAAGAATGGAGAGATACTGGTTTCCGATGAATTCATTCGCGGAAACAAATACACTAAATTTCCGGGTGGCGGACTTGAATTTGGTGAAGGGACCCGGGATTGCCTGGAACGCGAATTTCAGGAAGAAATGTCGCTGGCCGTAAGGGTAACCGATCACCTGTACACCACGGATTTTTTCCAGATGAGTGCCTTCAACCCCGAACACCAGATCGTTTCGATTTACTACCGGGTGGAAGCCCTGGAAGAAATACGTGTACCGCTGCGCACTGAAATGTTTGATTTTGATGAAGCGCAGATGGAAGTATATCGGAAAACGGGTGAAACAGAAACCTTTCGTTTTATTCCCCGGGATGAATTCTCCGAAGAATCTGTAAGTCTTCCCATTGATAAAGTAGTTGCTGGATTGATTAAATCTGAGGGCAGATAAAATTATCCAATCTGCGGCTGACTGTCTTTGATAACGCCCATAATAAATGTGCTCTGCACCTGAGCGATGTTTTCCACCTGCCCAAGTTTATTCACATGGAAATCGTAATAATCATCCATGTTTTCTGCAGCCACTTTCAGCATAAAATCAAAAGCTCCTGAAATGATATAAAATTCAATAACCTCAGGCATCTCCTGGATGGTCCGGATAAATTTTCCGCCTGATTTTTTATTATGTTCTTTCATCGAAATATAACAGATGGCCAAAAGACCTTTGTTGATGCGGGAATGGTTCAGGATTGTGGCATATTGCTGAATCACCCCCTCCTCTTCCATGCGTTTGATGCGTTCGTGAACGGGGGTGGTGCTTAAATGCACCTGGGCTGCGATTTCCCTGACCGTTGCTTTAGCGTTGCCTTGCAAAACCCTGAGGATGGCCTTGTCCTTTTCATCCAAAGGCAGAATGGACGGAGGCGTTTGTTCTTTTGTAGGTTCTTTTTGCATCCGGAATAGATTATATGTTCTGAAAAAGTACTAATAAATAGCCGTTTATTCCAAAATTATAGATAGTTAACCTCATTTTGTTCTACAAACCTACCTTTATACCCTAAAATAAAATACATGTCTGCAAAAACAAAAAATATTGACCTTTCTCTTCCCTACAAGGTGAAGGATATGAGCCTTGCTGAATGGGGACGCAAGGAAATGCGCCTGGCAGAAGCTGAAATGCCCGGCCTGATGGCGCTGCGTGCTGAATACGGAAAACTGAAACCGCTTAAAGGCGCGCGCATAGCAGGTTGTCTCCACATGACCATACAAACGGCCGTACTGATTGAGACCCTCATCGAACTGGGTGCGGAAGTACGGTGGAGTTCCTGTAATATTTTCTCTACCCAGGATCATGCAGCTGCAGCGATTGCTGCTACCGGCGTGGGTGTATTTGCGTGGAAAGGACAGAGCCTCGAAGATGCTGATTGGTGTATTGAACAAACCCTGTTTTTCGGCAATACGGACCGACCCCTGAATATGATTCTTGATGATGGTGGTGACCTCACCAATATTGTGCTTGATAAATATCCCGAACTCGTTCAGTACGTACAGGGTATTTCTGAAGAAACCACTACGGGGGTACATCGTCTTTATGAAAGAGTAGCTAAGGGAACATTACCCGTTCCGGCCATCAACGTGAATGATTCAGTAACCAAGTCAAAATTTGATAATAAGTACGGATGTAAGGAAAGTCTCGTGGATGCGATCCGCCGGGCAACCGACGTGATGCTGGCCGGTAAAGTGGCTGTTGTAGGTGGTTATGGAGATGTAGGCAAAGGATCTGCCCAATCATTGCAGGGTGCAGGTTGTCGCGTGATCGTTACTGAAATCGATCCGATCTGCGCATTGCAGGCTGCCATGGACGGATTCGAAGTCAAGCGCATGATCGACGCCGTGAAAGAAGCCGATATCGTCGTAACAGCTTCCGGTTGCCGGGACCTGATTACCGAAAAACATTTCCGTCTTCTGAAGGATAAGGCGATTGTTTGCAACATCGGTCATTTTGATATCGAGATCGATATGGCCTGGATCAACAATAAGTATGGTCATACCAAAGACACCATCAAACCACAGGTCGACATTTATAATATTGAAGGCAAAGATGTGATCATCCTGGCAGAAGGACGTCTCGTGAACCTGGGCTGTGCTACAGGTCATCCAAGTTTCGTGATGAGTAATTCTTTTACCAACCAGGTTTTGGCCCAGATCGAACTTTGGCAGCATCATGACAAGTACGAACATAAAGTGTATGTACTTCCGAAACACCTGGATGAAAAAGTGGCACGGCTTCACCTGGCTAAGATTGGTGTTACACTCGACGAACTCACTGAAACACAAAGTGAATACCTGGGTATACCGGTTAAAGGACCATTCAAGGCGGATCATTACCGTTACTAAGCTTGAGGCGTGAGGCATGAGGCTTGAAGCCAAATGTTCGTGTTGATAGGAAATACATAAAATAATAAACCCTCTTCAATTGAAGAGGGTTTATTATTTATTGTCCGAATAATTTAAAAAGCTTCAGGCTTCATGCTTCCAGCCCCAAGCTTAATACCCCCAATCCCTCATAATGGAATAATCCTGCTGAGAGCATTGCAATGGAGTAAATCCTCCCTGGTAAGATTCCTGTTCAACGATAAACCACTTTGTTCCGCCACTGGTGCGGCCAATATTGCAAACTTCACGGGTACCGACAATTCCCTGACCGAGAATGGTGCTTACATATTTTTCCTTTCCTTCTTTAGCGAGGATTTCATCTTTTACGTGCATCATTTCAAAACGGCCCGGATATTTTTTAGCCACATCGATGGCTTTAAATCCCCCGTTATACAAATTGCCCATATCCAGCTGCTGTGCAACCAGCGCAGGGTCCGTGTTGGTGAGAATGAGGTCATACAATAATTCCCCATCGATCTTGGTCGTAAATTCGAAATCATGGTTATGATAACCGAATTTCATTCCTGATTTTTTGCATAGCTCACCTGATTTATTGAAGACTTCCATATAAGCTTTGAAATCCTTCATATTTTTCCGCAGACTATCATCCAGCCAGGGAGAAACCAGGTATTGCTGACCCGCAATAGCCGCATCGTCTACAGTGTATTTCCACTTATCAGCAAAGTCATTTTTTGAAAAATCGTAATCATTGGGCAGCATCTGAACGTGGCCGCTGGGCATCTGCATGCCGTAACCTTCCAGGAGTTTTTTAAATTCGGCCGGTGGGTATTTATAAAATTTCCGGTCGTGATAATTCGCATGCTCAACATATTTATATCCGATGTCTGAAAGTTTTTTCAGGGTCCCTGAAGGATCTTTGTCCATGTCCTGCCGCACCGTATAAAGCTGTATAGCCAGGTAAGCATCACCGGGGGCTGCTGCCATCAGCTTATGTGTACCCATGGCCATTGCGGCAAAAGAGAGTCCGCTTGTTTTCAGGAACTTTCTGCGAGAAGTACTCATTGGCAATCGTTTTTGAAGTTATAATTTATTTAAGCTTAACGCAAGCGTAGAAAATTGGTTTTTAAATATACAACCATTAGCAGAAAAAATACAATTAAAATCACTCCCACACTCCCATACTCTCATACTTTCTTCACGTCTGCTTTAAAAGTAAAATTCTTCTGCGTCAGGTAACTGAAGGAGACGACGATGACGGTGGTGATGATTTTGGAAATGGTGGGATAGAGATGAAAATGCTCCACGAAAAGGCGGATGAAGATATAATTCAGGATAATACAAACCAGGACCAACAGAAAATAGCGGAACAACTGCACGCGTCCATGCAGGATGGAACCTGGAAAAACCACATGACGCATGAGCATAAATCCTGTGGGAAAGCTGATCAGGAAGGATATGATAAAAGCGGCAATATGTGGTTTAAAAGAAATAAAGCCAAGGTGTAAAACCTCCTTATGTAAAATAAAGTTGTAAGCCAGGAAAAAAACGAAGATGTCCAGAATTGTATTGGCACCCCCACAGGCTGCATATCGAAAGGTTTGTATGGAGACGAGCTTTCGAAAGGGCGGATAAAAAAAATCAATGATGGAAATAATCTCCTTTTTTGGCATAAATCCTCAGATTCCGGCCGCGAAGTTAATATAATCGATGCAGATATAGTCTACCCAACAAATCCTACTTTTGCGCTCAATTCAATGAGAATGGAGCTTGTACCCGCCATCAAAAGGGCTGTTCAGAAGGTTTTAACAGAAAAATACAATTACCGGATTGACGTTGAGGATGTCCTGGTTAACGAAACCAAAACGGAATTTACCGGTGACTATACTGTTGTCTTATTTTCCTTCAGTAAAATCCTGAAAATTGCCCCGGATGCCCTGGGTAAGGACCTGGGAGATGCCCTCATGACTGCCTGTCCGGATCAGTTTGCTTCTTTTAATGTCATTAAAGGATTCCTCAACCTGGTTATGGCTGATGCCCCCCTAGTAAAATTCCTCAACGGCCAGTATAAGAATTCCGGATACGGAATGCAATCGCCCAATGGTCGCCGGGTAATGGTCGAGTACTCTTCGCCCAATACCAATAAACCCCTGCATCTGGGGCATCTGCGGAATAATTTTCTGGGATGGTCGGTAGCCGCACTCTACAAAGCCTGTGGATACGATTATGTAAAAACCTGTATTGCCAATGACCGCGGGATCCATATTTGTAAAAGTATGGTCGCCTGGAAACAGTTTGCACACGGTGCAACGCCGGAAAGTACCGGAATAAAGGGCGATCATTTTGTAGGTGACTATTATGTTCTGTTTGGGAATGAATTGAAAAAACAGGTGGAGGCTGGTATTCAATCCGGGCTTACAAAAGAAAGGGCTGAAAAAGAAGCTCCCCTCATGAAAGATGCCCAACAAATGCTGGTGGATTGGGAAGCAGGTAAGCCGGATGTGATTGTACTCTGGCGAATGATGAACAGCTGGGTATATGCCGGGTTTGACATCACATACAAACGCATCGGTAGTGATTTTGATAAGATATATTATGAAAGCCAGACCTATTTGCTGGGAAAAGATCTGGTGGAGATGGGACTGAAAAAAAATGTTTTTTTCCGTAAGGAAGATGGCAGTGTTTGGATCGACCTCAAGCCCGACGGACTGGATGAAAAGATTGTACAAAGAAGTGATGGCACTGCCGTATATATGACCCAGGATATTGGCCTTGCTGATGAAAAATATAAAGAATTCCATCCTGACCTGAGCTTATATGTGGTTGCTGACGAACAGAACTATCATTTCAAAGTACTCAAACTCATCCTTCATAAACTGGAGTTGCCTTCTGCACCAAGTCTTCATCATTTATCTTATGGATTAGTCGAACTTCCCTCCGGCAGAATGAAAACACGTGAAGGAACCGTAGTAGATGCCGACGATATTATCGATGAAATGACGGGAATTGCGGCAAATCATACCGAAGTCCTGGGGAAAGTGGCAGACTTTACAGAAGCGGAAAGGAAAGACCTGTACGATATTATTGGATTGGGTGCACTGAAATTTTTCCTGCTCCGGGTGGATCCAAAGAAGAGGATGGTGTTCAACCCGGATGAATCGATTGACTTTCATGGGTACACGGGACCTTTTGTGCAATATGCATATGCCCGGATCAAATCCATTTTAAGAAAGGAACAGCCCGGGGAAAATGCTGAGACGGATTCAGAAGCGTTGCTTCCACTGGAGAAGGAATTATTGATCAACCTGGAAAAATATGGTGGTCTGTTACAACAGGCCTGCACAGAAATGAATCCTTCCGGTGTCGCCAGTTACGTGTTCAATATCGCTAAAATATTTAATTCTTTTTATGCCGAACATTCCGTCAGCCGTGCGGAATCCGAATCAAAGAAACAACTGCGCTTAAGGATCTGCGTGATGACGGCCAATGTAATTCATTCTTCGATGCAATTATTGGGAATCCGGGTACCGGAGAGAATGTAATTCAACTTAGCGTCTGTTATACAAAAACCCGGAGATATCGTCTCCGGGTCGTATTAAGATAAAATGAAGGGTTTTATTTCTTATTCCTTTTCGTGGTGCTTTTCCTTTTTTACATTCAGTGCGAGGGCTTCTTCCCCACCCTCGCCTTTATCTTCCAGATCAGCCAATAATCCTTCGTCCGTCAGATCCAATGGATGTGAGTTTTCCCAATCCTGTTTTGCAATCTGGTGCAGCCGTTCCACGATATCTTCATCATGTACTTCGATAGCCAGTTCCCGCCGGTCATCGAAACTTCCCGGTGCCAGATTTATGGAGCCGACAATGGCATGGCTTCCGTCTGCAATCAGCATTTTACCGTGCAGTTTCAGATGCTTGAGTGTATGAATCTTGATGCCGACGTCATCCATGATCCTTAAACCTCCGACAGCTTCCACCAACTTGTCTTTTTTTAGACTATGCGGTTTGCGCGCCATAACATGAACTTTCACACCGCGCTCTGCAGCCCTTACCAGTCTTTCAATGATTACCGAGTCCTGATATCTTTCGTTTTGTACGAACAGGGTATGTTTGGCTCCGTCAATAAAGTGGGCGATCCGGTCGCGGCCATTGCCCTTGCACCAGATCATGTGTGCTTTATCGCCCGGGTTGAATTCCGTGCGGTCCCAGTCTGCTACAAAGCAGGCGACCATTTCATTTACCTCATGCGGATGGTTGGTCGTGATCGCGTAGTCCCTGGTTTCTGTCAGGTTCTTGGTAGCCCAGTTCAGGGATTTGATGAATCCGAGTTCGTCGTCAATGACCATCGATTTTTCATGGGTGAGCCCGAATGCCGGATTACTGTCCTTTACTTCGATGCCGGCTGCTTCAAGTGCTTTGCGGGTGTCGATATTATCTTCCTCGCCGCTTCGTCTTGCGGGGTTCAGCATCACCTGCACATTAACGCCCCTCGCTTTAGCAGCTACAACGGCATTGATGAGATCGGGATCAGAGAAAACAAACATCTTGATCTTTATCGATTTCTTTGCCGCATCAATCGAATCCACGATCGGTTTCCTGGTATCATCGGGCAGGATGATGACCGTTCTTTTTGTATCTGACATAATTTGATGTATTAAAAAGTGATTTAGTTTGATTGAACCTCTACCAGGGGTTCGGCACCCGACTGAATATGGTAAAGTTCGGCATATATTCCATTCCGGGCGATCAGTTCATCGTGCGTACCTTCTTCGGCAACGAATCCGCCCTTTAATACGACAATTTTGTCCGCATCACGGATCGTACTGAGGCGATGCGCGATGATGATTACGGTTCTCCCTTTCATCAGGCGTTCCAAAGCTTCCATAACCAGTTTTTCAGATTCCGTATCCAGGGCTGCAGTGGGTTCATCCAAAATCAGGATGGGTGAATTGCGGATGATCGCCCGGGCGATTCCGATCCGCTGACGTTGTCCGCCTGAAAGTGTAAGTCCACGCTCGCCCACCCAGGTATCATATCCCTTTGGCATTTTCGCAATAAATTCATCCGCATTGGCCATCTTGGCCGCTGCTTCAATTTCTTCCTGGGATGCATTCTGTTTTCCATAAGCAATATTGTCCCGGATGGTACCGAAAAACAATACCGTATCCTGTAAAACAAAGGCGATCTGATCGCGAAGTCCGCGGTCTCCGTGTAACAGATAGTCAGTAATGTCAACACCATCGATTTTAACTTTGCCCTTGGAAGGATCATAAAATCGCGGTATCAGGCTGACAACGGTAGATTTTCCACCGCCTGTAGGTCCGCAAATACCAATACGCTGACCGGCCTGGATTGAAAAATGCACATCACTTAGAATGGGATTGTCTGCTTCGTAAGCAAATGCCACATGCTCAAAATCAATATGACCTTTCAGAGTGCCCGTCTCCTTCGCATCTTCCTTTTGCGGAATTACAGTATCTGTATCCAGTATTGCCTGAATACGTTCCAGGGCTACTGAAGCCTGGGCGATGGATGTGGTCATCTTGGCCAGGTCCTGAACCGGTTTAAAAAACTTTCCGAGGTAAGATAAAAAAACAGTTAACCCGCCAAGTGTCATGGCTTCAATGAGAACCAGATGTGCTCCACGCCACAAAACAAAAGCTGTACAACCCGAAACGATCAGACCGACGACTGGAGACAGCAGTGATTTTACTTTCCGGGCCTTCAGGGAAGCCTGCACGGTACTCATGCTCACGTCTACCAGGTGTTTTTCTTCCAGATCCTGCCTGTCAAAAGCCTTTACCGCCCTGACAGATTCAAGTCCCTGCTGAAGTACAGTGACCATCGAGGATTGTTGCGTCCGCACTTCATGTGTTGCTTTCTTAACGGCAGTTTTAAACTTCGCGACAAAAAACAATAGCAAAGGTGTAACAGCCACCGCCACCAGCGCAAAATCCCAGTTCATATAAAACATGAGACCGAGCATGCCGACAATGGTGAGGGCATCGATCAAAATACTCAGCAAAGCAGAAGACGCAAAACTTTGTATCGTCGAAATATCTGAAGTCATGGTACTTAAGATATTTCCGATCTGATGGGTATCATAGTACTTCAGGGAGAGACGCTGCAGATGATGATACACTTTCTGGCGAAGATCATTGGCCACATATTGGGCTACACTTTCGGTATAATAGTTATCAATATATCCTGCAATGCCACCGATCAGTGCGATCAGCACCAGGCCGACAGCCGCCGCTCCGGCTAACGCCATTTTGTTGTCTTCAAATGGCAGGTCCTTGATCCAGTGAAGCCATTCCGGTAAAGGATGATGGCCAACCACATTGTCGATGATTATTTTCAACGGCCAGGGTCCTAGCAGGCTCATGGCGGTTTCAAGTAACATTGCAGCGAATATGACGAACAACCACTTTTTATATGGCTTAATCAATTCAAAAATCAGGCTGGTCAGACTTTTAGACGATTTTTTTAATGCGACCGTCGGGTCCTTGACTTTGTTTTTTTTTGATTCGTCTTTTGCCATGGCTTCTCAGTTTTGGGGAAGATTTCACTACAAGTTAAATACTTATTCAGTCCCTTACAGCAGTCAGCAGGTTCCTTTGAGCCTTAGCCTTCATTTTACCGTAAAATCAAACTGATTTAATCAGAGAAAGGAGAATGACTCAGTCACGAAAGTTGCCGGGCACGGCCTGAGGTCAGTAAGATTATTTCAAAATCACAGCTCCCAATGGAGGCAGGTGCACATTAATTTCGTAGCGGTCCTGGTCTTTATCCACCAGGGTCACGATGGGTTCCGGGTTGAACGTATTACCGGTGCCCCCATATATTCTTTCATCGCTGTTGAAAATTTCTTTCCAGGCTGATTTTCCATTTGCATACACTTTCCAATTATTGCGTACGACAGGCGTCATATTCAAGACCACCAGGATATCATTTTCGGGAAGTTTGCCTTTTCTGCGGAAGACAATCACAGATTCCTGGCGATGTTCCAGATCAATCCATTCAAATCCAAGAATATTGAACTGGTTCTCATAGAGCGCGGGTTCCTTTCGCAGCAGGAAGTTCAGGTCCCGCACACAATCTTTCATCTTCCAGTGCAGTTCGTATTTCAGCAGGTACCACTGCAATTCGCTTTTATGGTTCCATTCGCTGGTAGCACCGAATTCGTCGCCCATGAAAAGCAATTTACCACCCGGATGCATAAACATATAGGAATACATGAGCCGGAGATTCGCAAATTTCTGCCACTCGTCTCCGGGCATTTTATACAACATCGGGGACTTGCCG
>JBGPBW010000130.1:0-13547 GCA_041481385.1 Puia sp. | reverse complement strand
GGCTTAATCACTTCAATAGCTACGTTAATAATTACCATATTTTTTTTTAAAAAAAGAGAAACTAATTGATTTTCCCACTTGTCCCAACTGATATATAGTTGCCCTCCATTTTAACTAACGCACGTTAGTTTTATTATTCGATTTCGGCGTAAATTGCGATATGTCTTTACGCGAACAGGAAATATTTGACCAAAAAATCGAGGATGAGGTCCGAATCGAGCCAAAAGACTGGATGCCGGACGATTATCGCAAAATGCTGATCCGCCAGATGTCCCAGCATGCACACAGCGAAATCGTGGGTATGCTTCCTGAAGGGAACTGGATCACCCGTGCGCCATCCCTTCGCAGGAAGGCAACGCTGATTGCGAAAGTGCAGGATGAAGCCGGTCATGGTTTATACATCTATTCCGCCACGGAAACCCTGGGCATCACCCGGGAAGAAACGATAGAACAATTGCATTCCGGTAAAGCCAAGTATTCTTCGATTTTTAATTATCCTACCCTGACCTGGGCCGATATCGGTGCCATCGGATGGCTGGTGGATGGTGCCGCCATCATGAACCAGGTGCCTTTATGCAGGGCGTCCTATGGTCCTTATGCGCGGGCCATGATACGCATCTGCAAAGAAGAAAGTTTTCACCAGCGCCAGGGTTTTGAAATTCTGCTCACCCTCAGTCGTGGCAGTGAAGCGCAGAAGGCCATGTGCCAGGATGCGATTAACCGCTGGTGGTGGCCCTCCCTGATGATGTTTGGCCCGAACGACGACGCTTCTCCCAATAGCCGCCTCAGCATGCAGTGGAAAATCAAAAGGTTTAGTAATGATGAACTACGGCAGAAATTCGTGGACGTTTGCGTGGAACAGGTTAAAGTTCTTAACATGCAATTGCCTGACAAGGATATCAAATGGAATGAAAAAACCGGACACTACGATTTCGGTGTCATTAACTGGGAAGAATTTTATGAGGTGCTGAAGGGAAATGGTCCCTGCAACCACGAGCGGATTGAAGCCAGAAAGAAAGCACATGCCGAAGGCGCATGGGTTCGTGAAGCTGCCGCTGCATATGCAGCAAAGAAAATGATACAACCAATATCCGCATAAATGGAAACCCAACCAAATAAAGAAAACTGGCCGCTCTGGGAAGTATTCATCCGTGCCCGTCAGGGACTGGATCATAAACACGCAGGCAGTTTATATGCAGCCGATGCGCAAATGGCTATTGAAAATGCACGGGACGTGTACACGCGCCGTAATGAAGGTATCAGCATCTGGGTTGTGGAAAGCAAATGGGTGCATGCATCAAACCCCGATGAATCGGATTCTTTATATGATCCCGCGAACTACAAAATATACAGGCATCCCGGATTCTATCAACTGCCGGATGAATTGAAAAATATGTGACATGGACCTCATCTCTGCTTATATTGTTCACCAGGCCGACGATGCGCTGATCCTTGGCCACCGCAACAGCGAGTGGACAGGTCATGGCCCGATACTGGAGCAGGATATCGCTCTGTCCAATATCGCCCTTGACCAGATCGGACAGGCAAGAAATTTTTACCAGCTTGCTGCCACAAGGATCACAGAATTATCCGGAGATCCTGTCACAGAAGATGATCTGGCTTATCTCCGCGACGTCCCTGATTTCAGAAACTGCATTTTAGTGGAACTTCCGAAAGGTGACTGGGGGCAGACCATTCTCCGGCAATTTTATTTCAGCATCTACCAATACTTATTGTACCTGGAACTTCAGCAAAGCCAGTTACCTGAAATTGCAGCCATCGCAGAAAAATCCATCAAGGAAACCCGGTATCATGTGAAGTGGAGCAGCGAATGGGTAATTCGTCTGGGGGATGGAACTGAAGAAAGTCACAGCCGCCTGATCGATGCGATGTATATCTTAAATCCATGCATCGCTGAATTATTTATACCATCTGATTATGAATACGAAGCAGCCGGATCCGGTGTAGGCATTTTACCCGAGGCCATTGAAATGGCCTGGTTTGAACAGGTGAACAAAGTCCTGATGTCCGCCACCCTTCCCGTGCTGAAGGCTGGTAAAAAAACCATCCCGATTCTTTCCGGGAAAAATGGCGTACATTCTGAACATCTGGGACATCTGCTGGCGGAGATGCAGTTCCTACAACGCACTTATCCAGGGAACTCTTGGTGACCGGAAAGTGTGGGAGTATGGGAGTATGGGAATACAATTTAATGATGAATGACTAAGGAACAAATCATAAACATATTATCAGAAGTCAATGACCCGGAAATACCCGTACTCAGCATTGCTGACCTGGGCATCCTGCGGAATGTGGAGGTATCGGATGAACATATCAGCATCCTGATCACACCAACTTATAGTGGTTGCCCGGCCATGGAAACCATTCAGGAAGATATCCGGTTCGCCCTCGCAAAACACGGTTTGGAAAATGTTGAGATTAAACAGTCCCTCTCACCGGCATGGACAACCGATTGGATGAGCGAAGCCGGGAAACAAAAACTACAAGCGTACGGAATCGCCGCACCGGCAGCAAATGGTTGTTCCCTGCAGGGTGATGACCAACCGGAATCCTGCCCACATTGTCATTCGAAGAAAATCGAACAAATCAGCCGTTTCGGATCAACCGCTTGCAAAGCTTTGTATCGCTGCCTCGAATGCCATGAACCCTTTGATTATTTCAAATGTCATTAAATCATATACTATGTCTGAGATCCTCTTTGAATTAAAGGATAATATAGCAAGGTTATCCCTAAACCGTCCGGAAAAACTGAATGCATTCAACAAAAGCATGGCACTGGAATTACAGGACCAGCTGCTGAATTGCGATGAAAATGAAAATGTCCGGGCGGTTATACTCACGGGTGCCGGCAGGGCTTTCAGCGCCGGGCAGGATCTTTCCGAATTTCCGCCGGATCAGTTGCCCGATTTTGAAAAAGCGATTGATGAAAATTATAATCCGGTGATCCGGTTGTTGAAGACCATTCGCAAACCGGTGCTCTGTGCGGTCAATGGGGTTGCAGCCGGAGCGGGAGCCAATATCGCCCTGGCCTGTGATATTGTCGTTGCCGTATCATCAGCTCATTTTGTTCAGGCATTTTCAAAAATCGGACTGATTCCGGATTGCGGTGGCACATTTTTCTTGCCCAGGCTGGTGGGATTACAAAAAGCCACGGCCCTGATGATGCTGGGCGATAAGGTCTCTGCCGCAGATGCGGAAAAAATGGGAATGATTTATGCCTGTTTCGAAGAAACAGATTTTATAGTGAAGACCGAACAAATTGCAACTGCATTGGCCAGCCTGCCCACGACAGCTTTAATATTGACCAGAAAAGCACTGCTGGAATCTTCAACGAATAATATGGAACAGCAGCTTGAACTGGAAAAAAAATTCCAGCATAAAGCAGGACATACGCTGGATTTTAAAGAAGGCGTCACGGCGTTTTTACAAAAACGCGCGGCTGTGTTTACGGGAAAATAAATATTATAGCGCAGCTGATTCCTTGACTTCCAAAGGGACGGCATTCATCGGAAGAACGGTTGCCTTGGTCGTGTTCATGGATTTTTCCAGGGCCACATATTCCATCTGAAGCTCGAGTATATGCGCATGATTGTACACAATTTCCTTTCTGAGCTCGGCGATCTTGTATTGTTTTTTCTTCAGCTGATGGCTCCTGAGCTGGTAGCCGATAAACAACGCGCCGGAAATTAATGCAATCAGGCTCAGCACACTCAGGGTAAATTCAACGTTAAGCATAGTATAGGTTTAAGGTTTCCTGGGATTATTTTATAATTTCTTCTATCCGGCATAATTTTCCTTCCTGGTTCATGCCTTCCACAACGATTCGGAATTTATTGCTGATATCATTATTATAAAATGTAAAACTCAGTCGGCGGTGCGATTTATCCAGGCGTAGTTTCGGATTCCAGTACAGGGTTGACCTGAAATCAGTTGCCTGAAAATCTATTATTTTATTATCATAATGGGTTTGGTAAAATTCCCTGACCGGTGTGTAACCGGTAATCACGGCGAACCCGGTTTTATTATCCAGAATATTAGCCTGATCAAGCGCCTGACGGCTGGTGATCGCCAGAGTGGGCAGGCCTTTCTGACCTGACCTGGGAAGAAATTTGATAAACAGCACTTCTTTCATGCTGATGGATTTCAGGTCGTCCATCGCAACATTGGTTCCGTCCAGTGTAACATTCACATTTGCCCGTGGCGCCGTAGCACCAGGTTTATAGGACGTCAGTCGGCCGTCAGTTCCATTATTGCTTTCTTTCAGCGTAACCGGAAAATGAAGATCCACAAAATTGTCGCTGAGGTAATGTGCCGCAGTCTCGGAATTTCGGCCGGTTGAATCAGCTTTCGGGCTCACTGTATAACTCATCGCGGATGATGCAATGGAATTGTCGTGGCTCTCAATGAGGTTGCCGTTCATTTCCTTCTCAAGCACAACATCCGGCACTTTCATCCAGGCGAAAGAAGGTTCGTCTGCTTTTGCAGGAGTCAAAGCAGGTAACAGGTCAGAATACACACTGATCTGGGCGCCGTTGCCCAATTTGGCAGCATGATTGAAGCGGTATACGACCTGGACGGAATCATAAAAAAACAATCCGTTTTGTTCAAACTTTCCATTTTTATTTACCGTCAGTTTAAGAACCTGTTTTTTCCGGTCACGCGTGACCAGGAGTAGTGCCATCGAATCTTCAACATCAGGATGGGTATTGTTACGAATTTCTCCTTTAATGGACAGGAAGCCGGCGTCGCGCGCGTAATTTAAATCAGGAAATTTTCCAGATTCAACGTATTCCCAGTTAAATCTTCTCCAGCCATGGGTCAGAAGTAAGAGATCAAGATGTTCATTTGCATTTACGGGATTGCTGAGAAAGGAAGCGGCATCCGGGATGGTTCCTTTCAGATCACCGGCGATCAGGAAGTCAGAGTAAATATTGTGACTGCTGTCATAACCAAGTCCCGCATCAGTAACAGAAACAGAAATATTAGTTACCAGGCTGTCCGGTATTTCAATTGAAATTTCATTACGTCCTCTTTTTCCCAGGCTGATCGCCTCATGCTTCAACTGTATTTTCGCATAAGCTTTTTCGTTATTAATAAAAACAACTCTTTCAGCTACCGGCGACATATCGCCATCAAATACCGTCAGCTGCATAACTCCGCAAGGAAAATCTGCAGCATGTACGATTCCCTCCGCCATATTATTTTCAAGCATCAGGCTGTTTCGGTATACGACTTTCTGGTTGATGGTACCGACGACCACCATCTTGGTGAGGTTGCTGGCATCGGCCGATTTTACCAGTTTATAATGAAGCTGGTCATTATTATAAGCTTCAACATGCAACACAAGCCCGTTTGTATGGGCTGCCGGTACAGGCGTGGTATGTAATTCTCCTGTTTCATCCGTCCAATAAGCCGTAACGGATTCACCCGGAACCGGTTTAAAAATCAGGGTGCCCATACCATTAAATACGGTATGGAATGAATCAATGATATTGTTTCCTGCATTTTTCAACACCCCGTTGACCGTTACCGGCCTTCGATGTTGATCCAGGGCTTCAAATGCAAGTACTGAAGAAACTCCGTTAATAAGGTCGCCGCCCTCAGGAAAAAAACTGAGTTGGGTTTGTTCTTTCTCGGGGACCGGATAGCCACCTTCCACCGGCATTAATACCGGAATATCTTTATTGTATAAAAAAGCATTATCGAAATTCAGCATCCATTGGGTATAGACTTTCACGTGAACAACACCGTTTTTTACCCAGGCCGGGATTCTGAAAAGACTACTGGCACCACCTTCGGTTATCGGAGCTATACTGTGCAGAAGCAGTCTGCCATCTGTATCAGTCCAGTCAAAATAGAGATTCTTACTTACCGTAGATGGCCGGCCATCACTCATCAGATAGGCTTTCATCCAAACGGTTTCCCCCGGTAGGTATGTGTCTTTATCAAAATGAATATGAAGTTTTTCCTGTGGAAACCTGCTATTATAGATGCTGAGTGAGGAATCGATTGACTGGCTGAGGACCCGCCCCGAGAACAGGCAGCTTATACATAATAGGAAGGTCAGTCGGTTGTTCATATCTAAGGGTTTGGATCTTACGGATAAACGGAAAAAGATAACTGAAGTCAAAAAGGGGACAGTAATACTGACCCCTTTGCGTTTTCTCGATTGCTATATCTTAACCATTGATCACGCTGCTGTGGGTCAGGTACTTTACAGTCGGGTGATAGATAAATAAACAACTCCCGTTCCGGATCGTGCGGATGATCTTAGGACTCATCGCAGTCGGCATTGCCGTACAACCCAGACTTCTACCCATCTCACCGTTATCTTTCAAATATTCAGGACTGATATAATCTGCACCGTGTAATACAATATGTCTTTTAGCGGCCAGGTCGTTATATCCTTTCTCAATACCCTTTACTTTCAGCGAGAGACCGTTACGTCCCAGATAAGTTTTAGATGTAATGAAAAATCCAAGGCTGCTTTTAAATGAATTCGGTCTGTTCGAGAATGAAGTGGCGTAGTCTACACCTGAGTTCATCCCATGAGATACATAGGTATTGAACAATAATTTTTTATGGGCCACATCAATGACATACATCCGTTTGTTGCTGGATTTTTGCGTAAAATCACAAACAGTTAATATGTCTGTTTTTTTCAGCTGTCCTGTTTTCAACAGGTTATGATATCCTCTCCAGGCATATTCAAATGCCTTCTGATCCAGTCCCGACTGTTCGAGTTTCATGGAATCATAAAGGGTAAGTGCCTGTTTGATGACCATTTTAACTTCAAAAGCTTTTTTGACTTCCGCACTCGCGTTAAAATCCGGGGCTTTGTCTACAATAGCCAGCTTTTCAGCGGCTGCAGCATTCATTTCCGGACTGCTGTACGTAAAGTTTTTGAAGTTGCTGTTCGTTAAGACAGGAATATGGTAGGTAGCTGCAACAACAGCTGTGCTTGTGGAAACATCAACCTTTTTATGGTTGGAGGAAATCAGGACCGGGGATGTGATCACCAACAGCGAGACGCTACTGGTTGACACGAGTTTTGACAACGTTTTCATGACGCAGGATTTATAGAGTTTTCAAAAGGTACAAGTCGGATCGGTCTGGTTATTCGCCAGCAGGCATTTCATCGGAACTACACAAGGAATCAAACTACTCATTTTCTACCTCTTCTCCCAGGTGCAATCTAAATGGATATACTTAGTAGTATTAACGACAGTATCTGTTGTGATATTGTATTTTTCCTATAGGAAGAATAGATACGTTATCGTAAAACAAATATTGCAATTATACTATTCAAATCATAATTTTTTCGACGAATGGATCGATGAATTGCTTTAATATGGTAAAGAACTACAGATATAATTTCAAGGTTGGGACCAATTCATCCTGTAATGATTCCGCAATTGATTTCATTTGTGCAGCATATTAACAATGAAAGATTTATAAGCATAATATTAAAGCGGTACAACTTCAGCGTTTACAACAAAACCATCAAATTCTTCCATAGTTCGGAAAATATTTCCAAAAATGGGAATGACTTAATGATAACTCTTGTCTGAATTTCTTTTTGGTCCGGAAAATTCACGGTCTGCAATCAGTAAATCTACTTTTTCGTGCACGGTACGGAGTTCACGAAGGATCAGCCAGAAGGCATCGCGTCCAATATCGCTGGTCGTACTGCCCATATGTTCAACCTGGCTGGAGGTACTGACAGCCTGTTTGAAAGAACTTTCGGTTAATGAGGACACTGGTCCCTTAGACTGCCCTTCAATATCTGTCAACAGCAGGTCTTCCGTGCTCACCTTAAAAAATGCTCCCAATTGGATCAACTCCTGCAAATTCGGCTCACTCTTCCGGTTCTCCCAGTTTCCAATCGTGTTGGCCTGTTTATTAAAAAGGATGGCTATTTCCTCCTGGTTATGGTCTCCCTTTTTCCGCAGAAAGCGAAGATTTTTGGCAAACAAACTCATAAAATAAGATATTATAGATTATCAATTTTATTTATGTTTACACAATTTTATTGAGTAATATCATAAATATACAAAATAATTAGAAGTTTTTATGGTTTGATATCAAAATAATTTAGCAAATTCGTTTATTTGATGGTTGTTGAATTGGGGGATTCGCCTGCCATCTTCGCCGTCGATCTACCGTCGATCCAAGGTCCAAATCCCGTCAAATGCCTAAGGCTTCCGACCCTGGTTACGGAACCAGACCCCTGGGGTTGTGTGAATTTTATTGATTTTTGGTGTTCTTTTATTCTATCGTGTTTCCGTTGGCCAAATTATTAAAACAAATACCTCTGCTCATTATTTCCAAATCCATAAAGGTCTTTGGGATTGTATTCTTTCAATTCGCCGTTCATTACTTTTTTAGATGAACAGATCCATCATCGCAGTTATGGCAACGTAAAGGTTTCTTGCCTGTGGTTCGGGTTAAAAAAAAGTCTGTTACCGATGGGAAAATCCCGTCAGCATATCACAATAATCTTTTACACATATAAGGAATATAACGCAACTTGCCGCCAGATTTTATGCGGCATACATGTTTTTACTTATACTAACAGGGTTTTTGATAGGCATTTTTGGTACCCTGATTGGAGCCGGCGGCGGATTTGTGTTGGTTCCCATGTTGATTCTTGCTTATCCTGAACTCAGTGCTGAGTCTATCACGGCTATTTCGATGGCGATCGTCGCTGCCAATGCCATTTCCGGTTCCGTCGCTTATTCCCGTTCAGGCCGGATAGATTTTAAGGCCGGATTATTATTTGCATTGTTTACCATACCCGGTTCCATCCTGGGTGTATTGACAACCCAGTTTATACCGCGTCATTTATTTAATATATTGTTTGGGATATTATTGGTCGCGTTGTCTGTATATCTTTTTTTCAGACATAATGAACCCAATAAACCCATTGCGGTTGACAAAGAACAGACACGATGGAAACATCGCGTGTTGGTCGATACAGCGGGAACAAAGTATTCATATACCTATAACCAGACCCGGGGAATAATCATCAGTATCGTGGTGGGATATTTATCGCCTGTACTGGGAATTGGCGGCGGCATAATGCATGTACCTGCCCTGGTTCAGTGGTTGCAGTTCCCGGTTTTTATCGCAACGGCCACTTCACATTTTATTCTGGCGATCATGGCAACAGTCAGTGTAATTGTACATGCCATCAAAGGAAGTTATACTGATCCGAAGATCCTGCACATGGTGATTGGCCTGACGATCGGGGTAATTCCAGGAGCGCAGATTGGCGCCTGGCTTTCTCACAAAATAAAAGGGCATACCATCATCCGCGTCCTCGCCATCTGCCTTGGGGTAGTCGGCATTCGGATTCTCCTAACGTAGAATTCATTAATTGAGTTTGAATTCGCCCATAAAAAGATAAGGAACTATCGAAGCAGCGTTTTCCTTCGGGCCGGGAAATTCATAGAAATCCAGCGCCAGAAAACTCTGGGTTTCATGCACATGCCATAACCAAAGTTTACTTTGTGTATGTAAGGTGATATCCAGTTCTGGGATGAGTTCCTTGACCAGACCTTCCCAACAGGCTTTTTCAAGTTGTTCGATGTGGTTCAGGTTTTCAGATCCGATGGAGTCTTTGTCAGCCCATTGCTGGTGCGCAAAAACTGTGTTCGTATTTAGGAGTATTTCCTGTTGTGTACTTTTCGTTTCCATACACGGGGGTTTTAGGTTCTACTTATATTAGACGCAAAAACCTTCATGAAGTAAACGCCCGTGATGAAAAATATTGTTAATTATTAAGTATTAATTATTAACGGTGAGGTTCAGGAGTCTGTTATTCTTTTATCAGAACTGTAAGCCAGTTACCATAATAATTAATAATTAATAACTAATAATTGACCCCCAGTGCATTCACTGGCTTATCAGAGTAAATAATCGCTTCCCCCGCCCGGATTTCGGATCCGGACTGCGGATTTAATATTTTCAGCCGCACGGAATGCCTGCCTTTGGGTAAATCATATTTCCAACAGAGTTCGTGCCGCCTGTCGTGAAATGCCGTTGGCAATACAGGCGATTCCTCCAGCTTGCCATCGATGAACAGGTCTGTATGGAAAATATAAGCCGGAGTTTCCTTCCCTGTAATCGCCTCACCCTTCAATACAAATCCGTTGCCGTCGAAATCAAACTGAATTTCATCCTTCGCCGCTGACCATTTGACAGGAATCTTATTGATGGGGAAAATGCCTTCAAAACTTTTTTCATATCGCACGACCAAGGGCGACTGCGTTTTAATGGTCACCTGGTTTCCATTTATCGTTCCGCCATTTCGCCTGATGTTTTCCAAAGCATGCTTCAACCCGACTTCATAAACCTTGTTCAGCGACATCCGCGTATATTTGAATTCAATGGATTCAGCTTCAGTCAATCCCATTTTCCAATAAGCAGGAATATGATCATATCCGAGTATTGCCCCAAGTACGCCTCCTGCTGTGGATGGATTACAATCCGCATCCTGTCCGCAGCGCGTAGCGATCTCCAGCGTCTTTGTAAAATTTTTCTCTCCGTATAACAGACCCGTTACCACATATGCCGCATTCACTTTCGCATCAATATTAAATGGTGCAAAAACACCTTCAGGACATCCGATATCGTTCGCCCATTTTTTCTGGATCTCCAGCCAGGTCTGTTTCCAGTCTGCCGGATATTTTTTGTGCCAGTCGATCGCATCCCGGATGCACCCATGAAATTCACTTTGCGCAGGAATGCATTTCAATGCACCTTCAATAATTTCTTCCACATTCTCTGTAGTAAAAGCCAGCGTGTACATCGCGCCGACAAACACGCCGCCATACCAGCCGTCTCCGTAATTCATGATATGACCGATCCTGTCCGATATGGCGGAGGCGGCATTCGGCATACCGGGACTCATCAGTCCCGCAAAATCAGATTCAATCTGGTAGTCTATACAATCTGCGTGCGGATTGTTTTTCCAAAAACCGGTTAACGGAGCCCGTAAGCCCTGCAATACATTATAACGGGCAGCCTGGTTCGCATGCCACAGATCATAACCTGCGTGGGCAAAAGCCAACGCAAAGGAATCCACAGGTGCATCCAATCCGTATTTTTCAAAGACGTCTACAAAAGTCAGATCCATATACAGATCATCATACAGATAAGGATTGTTCAGCATGGTTTCTTTCAGATAACCATCATACCATAAGAGTGGCTGGTAATCTCCAATAAAACTTCCCTGGAAACGAAACTCATAAGGTCCTCCGAATGTGACGCCAATCGTTTGTCCGGCCCAGCCGCCTTTAATTTTATTTTCAAGCTGCTGCATGGAAAGTGTAAGTGGTTTATTTGCAAACGGTGTCTGGGCAAGGCTGGATACATGCAGCATGAAAATGAACGAATACGACAGCAATGTTCTTCTCATAAAATTGGCTTGAAGCGTGAAGCTTGACAATTTACTATTTTCCGGAATGTAAAGCCATGAATAAAAAAGCCCCGGAATACCGGGGCCGCATTTTTATTGCCGAAACAACATCCCTGGATTTTATGACGGTGAGTAGTAACCGATTTTGGAAAACCCGGGTAAGCATGATTTTCAAAATGAAAATACATTTTTCAAAACGGAGCAGTTCCGCAGGATCATTAAGTAACATCTTTAGTATAGAAAAACAGTTAATTAACTGTTTATCAGCAGCATTCTCCCTCACATTTATCCGGTTCCGGTTTCCGGCATCTGCTTTGGTTTTATGGCACTGAACCATGTTTAGCTTGAAAATGTATCGCGGAAAAGATCATATTTCAGATAAAGCGGCCATAATATTTATATGGTTGGTGGCATTGGCTTTCCTGTTCCTGGTTGTTGAAAAATTCAAAATATTGTTTCATTGAGCAGAATAATAATAAACCAAATGATATGATTACGTTAATCCTCTTCCTGGCAGGTTTTATATGCTTTGGAATCTTTTTTAAATCCATAGATTTTTTTGATAAAATTTAAAAGTCATGACCCTCCTCTTTATTATCTCGATCCTGGTTTTCTGTTACCTCTGTTATGTGCTTGTGAAACCGGAAAAATTTTAATCTCTTATTTCTCAAACTGATTGTATGAACACAGAAATTCTCGGCGTTTTAGCCATGTATGTCATAATGGTTTTGCTGGCCATACCCCTGGGCCGTTATATCGGCAAAATCTACGAGGGGCATCCCACATGGACAGACCGGATATTCGGTCCGCTGGACAAATTGTTTTTCAGATTCTCCGGAATAAATCCTGACAGGGAAATGAATTGGAAACAGCATTTGCTGGCTCTCTTAACCATTAACCTCCTATGGTTTATTTTTTCCATGGGGGTATTAATGAATATGAGCTGGCTTCCGCTGAATCCCGACGGAAACCCATCCATGTCGGCCGACCTGGCATTCAACACAACCGTGAGTTTTATTTCAAATACCAACCTGCAGCATTATTCCGGTGAAACCGGTGTTTCTTATCTCGGTCAATTAATCCTGATGTTATTTCAGTTCATCAGTGCGGGGGCAGGCATGGCTGCCTGCGCCGTGGTCTTTTTGGCCATGAAAGAAAAGAGCAGCGAAAAACTTGGCAACTTCTATAACTTCTTTGTCAAATCCTGCACAAGGATATTACTACCCCTGTCCATAATCGTTGCGGTGATCTTACTCTTTAACGGAACACCGATGACGTTTAAAGGAAAGGACCAATATATTTCATTACAGGGAGATACCGTAAACGTAAGTCGCGGACCTGCAGCGGCGATGATCGCTATTAAACAACTGGGAACAAATGGTGGCGGATTTTTCGGTGCCAATTCTGCGGTTCCCTTTGAGAATCCAAACTACTTCACCAACATGGTGGAAAATATTTGTATCGTTCTCATTCCCATCGCCATGGTTTTCGCACTTGGTTACATGCTGAAAAGAAAAAAACTGGCCTGGGTAATTTTTGCAGTAATGACACTTGGATTTCTATGTTTTGTGATCCCTTCCATTTATTTTGAAATGAAAGGGAACCCCGCCATTTCTCAAATGGGTATTACCCAAAACCTGGGAAGCATGGAAGGCAAGGAAGTCCGCTTTGGTCCTGCTGCTTCTGCTTACTGGGGAATCACCACCACCGTCACTTCCAACGGTTCGGTGAACGCGATGCACGACAGTTTCACTCCCCTGACCGGTATGTTTGCCCTGATGGGTATGATGGTGAACTGTTTTTATGGAGGCGTCGGCGTAGGCTTTCTCAATTTTTATGTTTTCATGATCATCGCTGTTTTCATCTCCGGACTGATGGTAGGCCGCACACCCGAATTATTGGGTAAGAAAATCGAAGCCAAAGAAATGAAAATTGCGACCATCGTCGCCCTGCTGCATACCCTGCTGATCCTTGCTTTTACCGCATTATCCTCTCACATGTATGCGCTGGATCCAAAAACCTATGCCGGATGGTTGAACAATCCGGGTAATCACGGTTTCTCAGAAATGCTGTACGAATACACATCATCATCGGCAAATAACGG
>JBGPBW010000129.1:0-13563 GCA_041481385.1 Puia sp. | reverse complement strand
TGGCGTCCATTCAGTTTAACAAGCAATTCACTGCCACGGTGTTCAGTAAATAATACGATCGGCCGGATAACCTGGTGTAAGGATTCAAAATGAAAATCTGAGACTACGCCTCTTACAAAACCCGGCCGGTTATCACCCAGAAACATTCTTTTTCCTACTGCTTCTGAGGCAGTCCAGCCGAGTTGCCTGGCTGCTGACTCGTTAAGAATAAAATGATAAACACGAAGCTTCGGATCGTCCGCCTCAGCGTCTTTTTCATCCTGCAGGCTGAAATTGTCACCCGCTATTAGGTGCATTCCCGTCGTCCGTATATAGTCTTCGTCTACTGGATTGGCTATAACTGCAAACTGCTTATCAACCGGCATCATGGAAGAACGCATATTATATCCACCACCACCCTCAACCGGAGAACGTGTACACCGTGAAATACTGAGCACACCTGGATGTAAAGTAAATTCCTGTTTGATGTGGGGAATTCTTTGAAGCATTTTCTCATCAATGGGCAGAACCATGATCTGCTCCCGGTCATATCCTAATTTTTTATTCCGGATAAAGGACAATTGTTTTTGAATCATCCATGTAGAGACGATCAGGAATACTGAAATGGTAAATTGAAAAATGATCAGGGATTTTCTAAGCCTTTGTCCTGAATCCATATGTTTGAAAGATCCTTTTAATACCTGTACCGGCTGAAACCCGGTTAAAATAATTGCCGGATAGGATCCGGCCAGTAAACCAACCAGCAGGGTAATGAGAAGAGCCGTGCTGAGAAAGGTCAATGAGAAAATTGAACTGACACGGAGGTCCTCCCCAGACAGATGATTGAATCCGGGTAGGCAAAGAATGGCCAGGACAAGACTGAGTAATAAAGACAACAGACATAAAATACCTGATTCGCCGGTAAACTGCCAAAACAGTTGTTTCCTTCCGGCACCCACCACTTTTCGTAGACCAACTTCCCGCGCTCTTTCCAGGGAGCGGGCCGTACTGAGATTTATAAAAGTGGAGCAGGCGATGATCAGGATGAGTATCGCTATAGCAGCCAGAATATATATGTAGGAAATATTGATATTGGGCTCAAAACCATCATATGGAGAATAAAGATGAATTCGGGTAAAAGGTTCCAGCCAGAAATTAATCGTTGCACCCTGCCCTGTCATTTCTTTTTTCATAAAAGCAGGAAGCCTGGCCTGCAGGGAACCAATCGATTCAGGATTCTTTAGTAGTAAAAACGTTGTAAAATTTGCATCCCAGTAGGTTTCTTCATATTCGCTTCCGAAACCCAGGGAAGAAAATGATGCCAGGAAATCGAATTTCATTTGGGAATTCGAAGGACAATCCGCCATGATTCCCGTAACCTGGTACAGACTACTGTCAGTTCTAACCTGCAGGACTTTACCCATTGGATTTTCATTGCCAAAATATTTTTTTGCAGTTGACAGGGTGAGGACGACAGACCCGGGAGCAGCCAGTGCTTTATGCGGATTGCCCTGTAACAACGGGAAGGAGAAAACATCAAAAACGCGGGACCCGCAAACATGAAAGCTTTTTCATTGATCAGGGTTTCTCCATATCGAATGACTCTGGGCCTGTTCGTCATGATCACGGCAGATTCTACCTCAGGGAAAGTATTTTTAAAAACCTTCGCCACGCGCAAACTGGTATAGTTGCCTTTGTTGGATTGTCCGCTACCGTCAAACCGGTATTCCATGATAACGCGCACGGTGCGATTTCCATTGAGTTGGAAATGGTCATAGCTGATTTCATCACTGATATACAGTGCAATAAGCAAACACCCCGTCAGGCCGATCGTCAGGCCGAACAGGTTGATCATTGACAAGAGTTTATTTTTAACCAGGTTTCTGAATGCTGTTTTTAGATAGTGGTTAAACATTTTTAATATTTTAAGTTCGTATGAGTCTTTAACCGGGTTTATAAGTTGAGACAAGACTATTATTGAACCCGTATTTTTTTGCAATGGCGCGAACAGTCTGACCATTTTTGATACTGACAGGTTTTGCGTATAGATTAGTATTTATAAATGATGGTATGGAATCGTTCAGCGTAAAATAAATCTGCACGCCGGGGGTAGGACAGGTAATCGATGCCATATTGTTTTTAACAGAGATCAATGGCGGGTTGATGCTATTGACATAGGTCTTCGTGCGCTGATCGTGAATCATTCCTTTCCAGTTTAGTCCAAAACCAAAATCATATGCATTTCCTTCCGAATCGGTATATGGCAACATATCATGTGGAACGTCTTCATACTGTGTTTCTACGGTTTGCATGTTGGCAGGCATTTGCAAAGGCAGCAGTCCGGACGGTTCTGCAGCGCCTGTGATGATGTCCAGTATAGCCTGGTTTTGCACCCCGAAACTGGCCACGATGGCATTGACCTGGGGTTCAAATTCCTGCATAACTGCAGGTTTAGATAAGGCAATTAAAACGATAACCGGTTTGCCATTCATAAGTTTTTTGTTATCCATGATCGATTTCAAATCCTGTTCATTGCCGGCTATGATGGATTTATTTTTATAAGAACGGTTTTTTACTTCCGGTTCAGCCGGATCTCCTGAAGCCATGCTATTCGTCCTGCCATCGGTAGCGGTATAGGGCCCATACTGAAGCGAGATGGGAATATACCCATTACCGCCAGGTTTGGCCAGGTCAGTTTTGTCATAACCCGGGCCACCATCCGGACTGCTCACAAATACGAGCGCAACATCGGCTTTAGCGGGGTCGTCACTTAAATTGAAATACTTTTTTACAAGATCCGGGTTCAACGCATCCGCCCATTTTTCAGGTGTAATATTTCCAAAAAAATCTTTTCGGGATGCTGAAAAACGTTTTGGGATATAAACGGTAATACCTTTTCGCAAGGGTAACACATGGGACTTGTTTTTGAGCATCACTACGGATTTTATCTGTGCATCGTAGCCGGCTTTCATGAATTCAGGATTGCCAACAACCTGTTTTGACTCCTCCACGACCAGATAGGGGTTTTCAAAAAGACCGAGCCGGAAAATATTGCGTAATAACCTGATGGCCGACTGTTCAAATCTTGTGCGCATATATTTTTCACCATGCTCACTCACACCCATTTGATAAGCTTCAATCACCGGCGCTGCTGCATTATTTCCACCAAACTGATCCACACCAGCCATCAATACTTTATAATGACGTTCAGCGACCGATTTTGTTTCCATACCCCAGCTTTTACCCGCAAATATGTCTGGTGTTTTACCTTCATCTGCAGTTACCCCCCAATCCGTACACACAACGCCATCATACTGATATTTCCCCCTTAGCAAATCCGTTATTAAATACCGGCTGTATCCATTTCCGACATTTTCATAATTTTTGTGATCCTGATTGTAGGAGATGGTATAGTAAGGCATAACAGCAGCAGCTGTTTTTGTTTTCCCTGTAAGATTCAATGCTCCGTTTATAAAGGGCACGATTTGTTCGTCCAGATTATTACCGGGATATACCGCAAATTTCCCATAAGCATAATGGGCGTCACGCCCGCCTTCCTCGGGGCCACCACCCGGCCAGTGTTTGATCATAGCGTTTACACTGTGATAACCCCAGCCATCGCGGATTTCCGCGGTGCCCGAAGAAGTCTGAAATCCATCCACATAAGCTCGCGCCATGTCCTCAACGAGTTTGGTATCTTCGCCAAATGTGCCATTAATCCTTACCCATCGGGGTTCTGTACCCAGGTCGATTTGTGGAGAAAGGGTCGTCGATATGCCCAGTGCCCGGTATTCTCTGGCAGCAATATTTCCAAACTGTTGCACCAGCGCCGGATCAAAAGTTGCAGCCAGTCCGAGCGGTTCGGGCCACATGGAAATTTTGCCTCCTGCGCCGGCATTGTATTCAGCCGTTGCATTCGCACTGTTACGGGGATCCGAGCTGTTGTTAGCAGGAATTCCAAATCCAATGCCTTCCACCAGTGACTGCACGCGGTTGTTCCAGGTTGCGGCTATTTCCGGTGATGCCAGCGTTGTAACCAATACATGCCTTAGATTGTCTTTGGTCAGGAATTCCAATTGCTGGTCAGTCAGATCCGAAGGCTGTACGACACTGTCAGAAAATAGTTTTCCATTATAGGTGCCGGCACCGAGGCCTTTGGCGCTGGCCGGTATGGCCTGATGCCGACTGTACAACATTAGGCCCGCGATCTGTTCGACAGACAGGAGGGATGCCAGGTTTGCTGCACGTGTGTCTACGGGCAATCGCCAGTCTTCGTAAGAATCCAGCCTGCCGTTTTTATTCAGGTCTTTAAAAAAATAGCCATCCTGTTCAATAATTTTTACACCAGAGCTTTCGGCATAGCCCAGGACGGGACCGCCTTTTGGATTTTTCACATAATGAATATTTTCATCTTTGTTTTTTGCGTGTTTTTTATAACCTGACAGAAAAATGACCAACAAGAGTATTAACATGGCTGTAATTACTGAAAGGAGCCGGGGAACGAAATTTTTCTGGTGCATAAGGCTAATTTGTAGAATTATATGATACGTTCTATTAAGTTAAGAATATTTTAAGTATTGTAGTTTCAAATGCATCCGCCTGCCGAACTTTGATGAGAAAAAAAAATTCCATGTTTGACAAACAGACGCAGGCAACCCGGGCGGCACAATTCAGGGAGCAACACCGGGCAACCCAATTACTGATACTACCCAATATCTGGGATTCCCTGGGCGCCAGGCTCATGGCCAAGCTTGGCTACCCATCCATAGCTACTGCAAGTGTCTCAACTGCGCTTGCCAATGGATATTTAGATGGTGAAAAAATTCCCTTCAGTCGTTTGCTGGAAATTGTTCAAATCATTTCTTCGTCGGTGCCACTGCCACTCACGGTGGACGTTGAGCGTGGATTTGCAGAAAGCAACTTACAATTACGGGAAAATATTCATCAGTTAATTGAACATGGTGCAATCGGTATCAATATCGAAGATTCCAGACCTGATCATAAGAGTTTAAATCCCATAGATGAACAATGCAGGAAAATTGAAGCGATCAGGGAAATGAGCACGCAGATTGGTGTTCCGATTGTCATTAATGCACGAACAGATGTTTTTATAATAGATCAGGATGACAATGCTTTGGAAGAGGGAATAAAAAGAGGAAGGGCCTATAAAACTTCGGGGGCTGATTGTGTTTATCCGGTCGCCATCAGCAGTTATGAAGCCATATCGACTATTGTACGCGAGGTCGGGATGCCGGTGAATGTGCTGCTTATGAAATCGATCCCTGACTTGGCACGATTAAAAGAAATCGGTGTTTCAAGGGTAAGCCTGGGTCCGAATTTACTTGCCCATGTACTGGGAACTATGAAAGAGATCGCCGAAGGATTGCAACGCGGGGACAGTTCTGCTTTTTTCAACCGGGAATTATTGCCCCGTGAATTTAGGGATAGCCTTGTATAAAAGTTAATGATATGGATATTCAGGTAATCGGGTTTGATGCAGACGACACGCTTTGGGTGAATGAATTGTATTTCAGGGAAACGGAAAAAAAATTCTGCGCGCTGTTGGATGAATATTTGTCGGAGCATGCTGTTGAGAAGGAACTCTTCACAACAGAAATGCAAAATCTATCACTTTACGGATATGGCATTAAAGGTTTTATCCTGAGTATGATCGAAACATCATTGCGGATTTGCGGATCGTCGGCCAATTCGGAGATGGTTGAAAAAATTATTGGATATGGCAAAGATCTTCTCAATAAGCCCATCCTCTTGCTGGATGATGTAGAAGAAGTACTGAAGACCTTGTCGCCTGGCTACCGGCTGGTTGTTGCAACAAAAGGCGATTTGCTGGATCAGGAACGGAAACTCAGGAATTCAGGAATCGATCACTATTTTCATCATGTAGAGATCATGAGTGATAAACGGGAAGCCGATTACAGCAAACTGATCGAACACCTCGATATCAAGCCGGAACAATTCCTGATGGTCGGGAACTCCTTAAAATCAGATATCCTCCCTGTATTGTCCCTTGGTGGTTATGGCATTCACGTGCCCTACCATATTACCTGGGCCCATGAACATGTTGATCATAATATTGAAGATCCGCATTTCATGCAGGTTTCAAAAATCACCGGAATTTTAGATATCTTATAATCCGGAGATAAATCCATCTCCCAGCTAAAATAAAGTGAAACTTTCCGGCAACACCGTCCATTGTTGTGTGATCAGCGCTGTCAATTCCGGCAAAACTGATAATTCCACGTCACCCTGTTTTCCCGCAGCAGCCTGCAACAATGCTTGTTTACCAGCCAGCCAGTCCGCGCCTGGTTGTTTGCCGGCCTGATTCATATCCATGACCTCCAGGCAGGCAAGGGATAGTTCAGAAAGATATCGTGAATGTGGTCCAATTTCTTCGGCTAGTAAGGAAGCTTTGAACAGGGGTTTTAGTTCGTCGTAATTTACAGACCAGATTTTTAATTGTTGGCGAATCAGATTCTCTGCTGTCGGATTTTTCGAATGAAGGTATTCCGTAACCTGGCTTCTGAACGCCCATTTTCCTTCGGGATCAACCATGGTGATATCAGCAGCTCTCACCAATGGCGCGTCGGGATAACTATAGGATTCAGGAAGGGAAAAAAAGCCGAATAATCTTTTATAACCTTTAACCGGTGTCAGCACATCCAGTAAATTTTTTGCTGCAGAAAAATTATAACCGGCTGCAAATCGTTTCACCATCTGGTTATAATTCGCCTGATGTAACAAACCGGATTCTGCAAGCTCATCACTGATTACAAAAAGTCTTCGGTACATATCATATACATCATTAACTGTTTTAGGCGACCAGAATCTCTCGGCAATTGCAGCTGTCCTGGGCCACATACGTGTTTCTAGATTTTCCGCATCTGCGATTTCGGTCCATTGTGCCGCTTCACCGCCAAGTATTTGTTCGGACGGAAAATCTAATTTGTAATGAATATAGGCTGGGAAGAAATGGTCCAGGTAAAGGCCTTTGGATACAATCACGGGATTACCCTGGTCTATGATTTGCTGCGCCAGGGCTGGTGGCTGCATAGGTGACCATACCTGTACAACGACATCCTTCGGTAAATTTTTTGAGAAAAGCTCATCCCAGCCGATAGTTTTTTTCCCATATTTGGTAACGATGGCATGTACTTTATTCACAAAGTAAGCCTGCATTTCATGCGGATTGGC
This sequence comes from Puia sp., assembly GCA_041481385.1. Taxonomy (GTDB): domain Bacteria; phylum Bacteroidota; class Bacteroidia; order Chitinophagales; family Chitinophagaceae; genus Puia. Next base: position 6,372 of record JBGPBW010000129.1, on the reverse strand, counting down.
AAAATTGTTTTTCCGCATGAATTCGACAATGACTGAATCCTGTTTCCAGGCAACGCCATTATTTTCATCTGCGCCGATATGGAAGTAAGAAGCGGGGAAGAGAGCAGCCATTTCTCCGATGAACTGATCCAGGAAAGCATATACCGATTCTTTTGTAGGTTGAAAAGTGGGAAGAGGGGTAGTCTGGATGGCCTGCATAATCTGCATGAGACTGAACGGTTTACTACGATCCAACTTAAAGGGTGCTCCGGGTTCATAGGGACCCGGCTTGGTTGCAAGCTCCGGATATCCGGCAAACCAACTGGCAGAATGACCCGGCATGTCAAATTCAGGAACAATGATAATGCCTCTTGCAAGTGCAAAATCTATCAAATCACGGATCTCAGCCTGCGTGTAATATTGTCCTTTTGAACCTTTTTCCTGCAGCAGAGGAAATCGTTTTGACTCCACCCGGAAACCCTGGTCATCAGAAAGGTGTAGGTGGAGTACATTCATCTTGACAGCGGCCATCGCTTCAATATTTCTTTTGATCACTTCAGCAGGAATAAAATGGCGGGCCACATCAATCATCAACCCGCGCCAGGCAAAACGTGGTGCATCCTGGATGGTCAGTGCCGGAAAATAATAACCGGATTCATCCAGTGTCAATAGCTGCAATATGGTTTCCATTCCGCGTAATGCACCGATGCTGGTATTCGCCTCCAGCCTTACCTGTTTGTTGCTCACCTTGATCTGGTAAGATTCGTCCGCACCGATTTTCATTTCGGATTTCCTTTGCACAAGAATGACTAAACTTGCTGTATCGCTGAAGTATCTTCCACTGATATTTTCCTGGCGGAAATACAAACCAGTTCTCCGGTTCAATGTTTTAAACATCCTGTTCGCTGCCATGTATACAAGGCTATCCGTAGTTTCGGTTTTTACTGACACATTAAAGCCGGGATTGAGGATAAACCGTCCGTTTTCCATCGAGAGGGATTTGGGAACCGGCATCAGGTTGAGGGTATTAAACGATTGCGCATGGGCAATTTGTAAACTACATATCAACAGGCAGGCGTAAAGTGTACGCATAGTGTGGGTATTATTTTTCGTTACGATGATAATTCTTTCATTCCTTTTTCAGTACATATCCCCCGCAGATAAACCAATATTGTCTGGCTTGCCAATGACTGCGGGGTATTCCGGAATTTCCTGAAGTCGTCTGTTCTCGTGAGGGACCTGTACATAACTGTCATAGCTTCAAAAACAATCCGCGGATCCAGTTCTTTGCGAATATATCCTTCCTTCATGCCGTCCGTGATCAATCTTAAAATGGTCTTCTCGATTTTACCACCATGTTTTTTCAGGATATCGTCCTGAAGTGCAGGGTAATAATGATTGAGATCATAATAAAAAACACGGTTTACACCGAAGTCAGTTTGGATTGCCTGATTCCAAACCCGTTCCAGGGCGAGAACAGCATTTGGACATGATTCAACAACAGCAAGGGCCTGGTTGAGCAGCCCGGAATAATGAACAACCAGACATTCCCTCAATACATCTTCCTTATTGTTGAAATACTTGTAAACCGTTTTGCTGGATATGCCCAGCGGTTCAACCAGTTTCTGTATGGTCATTTTCCGGATACCTTTTTTGAGGAATCCTTCCAGCGAGGTCTTTATGATTTCAGGTTTCATGAACGACGGAAAATATGACGGGTGTAATATTTTCCTGTGAGTGGTGCCAGGCAACCTATTGTTATTTGTTTTATTGATAACTTATTCAGAACGCAGGCTATTGACCGGATTTGCCATTGCAGCCTTCAAGGCCTGGAAACTCACGGTAACCAGGGCAATGACAATGGAAACCAACCCTCCGGCTACGAAAATCGACCAGCTCAGGTCAATCCGGAATGGATAATTCTGGAGCCAGTGGTGCATAAAATACCAGGATAAAGGGGCAGCTACTCCGAAAGCAATGATAATGAGGAGGAAGAATTCTCTGGAAAAGAGATAGATGATATGCGAGCTGTTGGCACCCAGCACTTTGCGTATTCCTACTTCCTTTAAGCGTTGAACCGCCATAAAGGAAGCCAACCCGTATAACCCGAGACAACTGAGAAATATGGCAATGAAGGCAAAGCTCTTATATAACTGTGCGATCTGGTTTTCATGTTTGTAGAAGCTTTCTACCTTATCATCCAGAAACTTGAATTCAAAAACAAATTCCGGATAGACTTCATTCCATATATTTTCAATCCCCCGCATGGAAGAGCTAAGATCCTTTGAATCGAGTTTAATAGAAACCTGTTCATATTCTCTTATGTCAGTCGTTATGATCAGCGGAGCAAGACCATCGCGGAATGAGCGGGTATAAAAGTTTTTCAGAACTCCAACTATAGGTCCCCTGTTGGTTTTGGACAGGGCGATTTCCTTATTTAATGCGTCCTGCGGGTTGGTAATACCCAGATTTTTCAAAAACATTTCATTCACTAAAAATTCCTTTATTGTATCTGATGCTTCCAGGTTCCTGCCGGCAATCAGGGGCAATTTATAGCCTGGAACATAATCGTTATCGGCTGTTTTAAATATAGAATAAAAGTCAGTCTGTTTTTCTGCATGGTTGAAATAGACGTTGGTCCAGTTATCGTTGTTGTCTTCCACCGGTGTGTTGGAATTCAGGCTGATCACGTGCACACCATTCACAGTTTTCAGTTGTTTTTTCAGGTATCCGAATTTGCTGACGCCCGCACTGTCTGTAGGCACTGGAATATTCACCATCGCGCTCTTATCAAAGCCCAGGGACTGACTGGTAAAATAAGTCATTTGTTTTACGATCACCCAGGTGCCAATGATGAGGGCCTGGGCAATTATGAACTGGAAAATAACCAGACCCCTTCTCAGTGATATGCCCTTATGGGTTTTTGCGTTCAGCTTGCTTTTCAAAGCACTAATGGGATTGAATCCGGATAATACAACAGAAGGATAAAAACCCGCCAGGAGGGTAACCATTACTGACAAAATCAGTAGGAACAGTCCGATGGTTGCCGCATTGTCCAGACTGATCTTTAATGGAAGTTCCATGAGAATATTAAGCCAGGGTAATGCAAGCCAGGTAATCAGTAAAGAAAAGAGTACGGATGCGAAAACGATCAGGAAGGTTTCAGTAAGGAACTGCCATTTCAGTTGCCAGCGGTTGCTACCCAACACTTTTCTCACTCCGATTTCCTTGGCCCGGTTAACGGCCTGGGCCGTGGACAGATTTATAAAATTGACGCAGGCGATTAACAAAATAAATGCGGCGATCAGCCAAAGGGCGTTGATCAGTTCATGACTGATGGTATTGTTACTGAAGTTTCCCGCCTGCGTATCGTAGTGTATCGCTTTCAGGGGTTGAATGGTCTGAAGATCTTTATTGTCTGCCGACTTCATTTTTTTTGCAAGATTTTTCAGTTGATTGTTTATGCCCGCAGGGGATTCATTTTGCGGTAACAACAGGTAACAGCTGAAATTTGAACTCGTACCGTCCCAGTCTGTGGATTTGGCAAATCTTCCGGTATATCCTGTTCCATAAGCAATCAGTACTTTAATCTGGAAATCTGTGTTTACCGGCGGATTTTCCAATATTCCGCTCACTTTTAGTATATCAGTATTATTTAATTTCAAAGTCTTTCCAATGGCGTTCTGCCAGCTGCCAAAATACTTTTCCGCTGCGTATTTACTGAGGATGGCATTATTGGGATCTCTCAAAGAAGTATAGGAACCTGATAGCAGAGGGAAATCAAAAATTTTTAAAAATTCTGGCGTAGTATAAAAAACGCCGTTTTCTTCTTTTATTTTTTTCAAAGATTCATTGTTCCCTTTAGCAATCAGCAACTGGTCGTTATGATCTGCCCAGACGGGAACCACTTCTTCAATTTGTTTCAGGGAAGACCGCAGGGAAGCGGGAAGGCCAAATGGTACACCTTTTCCATAAAAAATATCTTTGGAATCGGCGTGGTGGTACTCTGTAAGCACCCGGTATATACGATCCTGGTTTTTATGATAATTATCGAAACTGGTTTCGTGGCCAATTACCAGGAATATCAACAGACAAACGGCAATGCCTGTCGCGAGACCCAAAATATTGATAATAGTCGATCCGGAATTGCGTTTTAAATTTCGAAAACTGATCCTGAAATAATTCTTAATCATTTGATTTTGTTTTCCTTGTGCAATGGGCGCTTGCGCAAAGACATATCCAACCGGATGCCGTAAAATAAAATGCTGGTAATCAATAAGCTGATCCCGAGTTTGGGATTGAGACTGTCCGGTTTCGATACGCCCGGTGTTCGGAACCCGGATGGGTTTATTTCATGAGCTGCTGATAGGTGATTTCAAAGGGTTCCGCGCTCACTTTGTACCATCCGCTGAAGGGACGATCCAACACAAGAATGAGGAAGATCAGGGCTCCGATCAACGCACCCAGCAGGGCATTCATCAGGATATGCAGTGTTCTGTGCGTTACTACAAACAGCCAGGATAGAATCAGGTTGATCAGACCTCCAAATAATATCACCCACCAGATTAATTCGGATACACCCTTGGTAACATTCTGCAGACGCAGCCGTCTCAGCAGTATATAATCATTATAACTGCGCAGGGATGCAGCATGAACGATTTCCTGCCCATCCGTTGCGGGTTCATACCCGTATAGTGTTTTTTGAAAACGGTTCATGAGTTCCACGCCACCCGGAGGGATGATCCCTTTTTCCTGTAGCGGCCAGGCTTCATCGATCACATAGCGAGTGTAGGTTTTTAATTCCCCGGTCAGCTGGCTGCGGTAAGGTTCTGGATAACTGCTCACATCCCGGTATAAGGCAGCCAGGGTGGCTGCTTCTTCCTCCACTTTCACATTCACATGATTATAATTTTCCCATACACCCACAGTGATCAGTCCCAGGGTAATTCCGTACACAACACCGGTTGCGTGAATATAATAACTGATCACTGCATTTTGGGCGGGTGGTTTGCCCAGCCAGCGTTCAACCTGCTTCCGGATAAAAAGAAAGCCGGATACGGATATAGCAGAAACAAAACCGATTACCAAAAGAAAGAAAAGGAAGGGGGGTATACTATGCAACCAGGATAAGTTCATGACGTTCGTTTGGGACTGTTAACGATCAAAACACCCCAAAGGAATAGATTTATTTTTGATTCCAATAATATTTATATGATCAGCAGGATCCCAAGATTTTAGCCGGATTCAATAAATTAATAATTGGGCTTAAAAAACATTTTCAGACAGTATAACATCTTTCTGATATTTGTTTTCTTTTTTATGGAAAGGAGCTTGTGCCTGTTCCGGAAGAAGAAAAGACAGCGGGACAGGCTGGGTTTTCTGAAAAACCAGTTGATCATTTCCGTCAGGATCAATTTGGTTTCAGCATCTCTAACCGGCGCTTTTGAACAGGCATTCAATTCCATCAATTTATTCCGAAATTTTTGTGTGTTCGTTTTGTGGATTTTTTTATTTCTTGCTTTGCCTACACCGAAATAATTTGATTCGTGCTGCCTGTATTTTACCAGTGGCAGGTGGACGTATTTTATCCCGTTATTGGCAGCGGCACAAAAGCTGATCCAACGGTCATACATGACTTCGACCGGCATGGGCAGGATATACTTTGCAAAATCCCCTTGCATCATCATGGTATGACCTGGGAGGCAAATACCCATTAAAAAAGGTACACCCGAATAAAAGGATTTCAGGTTCACCAGGGAACTGATTCTTTTATTGAGTGTTTGTCCTGACTTGTCCACAAGTTCAGAATCTGAGCATATAACGTCTTCATTTTCCATAGCATTCATCAATACTTCTATTTTATTGAGTTCCCAGATATCATCCTGATCGGAAATTGCGATGAATTCCCCACTGCTGTTTTTTATGGAATTTTCAAAAGTTGCTGTGATGCCCTGGTTTACCCGATGCCTGAATATTTTTATTCTTTCATAACATTTTTCAAAGTCCCGCAGGATTGTCAGGGTCTCATCAGATGACGCATCATCGGTGATGATGATTTCAAGGTTTGGATAGGATTGTCCCAGAATACTGGAAATCTGTTCTTTCAAATAGTCTGCTCCATTATACGTCGCCATTGCTACTGAAACGAGGGGAGTTGAATTCATAAAGGGTTATTTTTTTTGTGACCTGTCAGGCTGCCGTATTCGGTTACCAGGAAACGAGAAGTAAAGAGCTTCTTCTGGCGATTTCCTGATCTTACCGGCAAAAAAGAAAGAGCATATTCAGCTTGTACCAGGTCTTCTAATTTGACATATTTCACAAAATGATAAAAGGCCATCAGTGCTGACCAGTAAAAGCCATTGATACCATTTAAAAAATTTCTGTCTGCCAGAT
>JBGPBW010000128.1:0-13575 GCA_041481385.1 Puia sp. | reverse complement strand
TGGAATGCCAAGGCGGGTTTACGGTGAGAACATACCATGATACGCGCAGATTTTGTTTCCACATCCAGTACGGTAGACCAGGATTATAATAATTTCATTCCTTCCCTGTCTGTTCAATATAATTTGCAGGGAAGCAGTATTTCGCTGGGATATACCGACCGGATCAGCCGTCCCGGTATTTTCCAGTTGAATCCATTTGTCGATGCCTCCAATCCCAATTTTATCAATACGGGAAATCCTAATCTGCAGGCGGAAGTGAATCATAGTTTTGAACTCAACTACAGCGTTTTTGCCAAGAATTCCTTAACTGCCGGGCTCAGTTATTCTTTTTCAAATAATTCCATTCAGACCGTGACCCGGTTGCAGCCCGCCAATTCGGGCAATGCCAGCGACACGGTAACCGTAACTACATTTGAAAACCTGGGCAGCAACAAAAACCTGGGTTTAAATATCAACGTGAATATTTCCAGCGTCAAAGACCTCAATATCAGTATAAACGGTCAACTCTCCCATGTATGGCTGAAAGGCACTTATAACGGCCAGTTCTATACCAATGATGGAAATACGGGTAATATTTTTCTCAATTCAGGATATAAATTCGGAAAGGGATTTCGTATAGGTTTCGATGCCGGATATTTTAGCGGGGATGTAAACCTGCAGGGAAAATCGAATGGATTTATTTATACATCTTATGTTTTTGCAAAGACATTCCTGAATAAACGAATCACTTTGTCTGCCGTGGCAAATAATCCCTACAACCAGTTTTATACATTCAGATCAACGACTACAACGCCTGATTTTTATCAATCAACCTATAACCAGATTTTCTACCGTTCGTTTGCGTTGCGTTTCAATATTAAAATTGGTAAGCTGAGCAGTGATATCAAGAAGAATCAGCGGGGTATCAATAACGATGATAAGAAAGCGGGAAAGTCTTCAGCGGGAACGCCGTAATGAGAGTATGGAAGTATGAGAGTATGGGAGTATGGGAGTGAGAGCAAAATAATCCGGACTCTCATACACCCATACTCTCATACTCTCATACTCTATTAAGCTATCCCCCCAGCCGGGGTAGAAGATGAAGTGAAGAAAACTGAGTCAGCGAAAACAGCCGTTTATCACAATAAATTTTTATTCACTTATAATTATACTGAACTTAATAGATCTGACCGCGGGTAATCACAAGCATACTTCTTTTTTTTGACGTTGGTATAAATTGGTTTCAACACTTAAAAATTTAGCCATGTTACGGAATTATCTGTTGATTACTTTTCGCAATTTCAGGAGTCAGAAGCTTTTTTCCCTGCTGAATATTTTTGGGCTGGCCCTGGGTCTCGCGAGTGCAATTCTTATATTCTTATATGTGAACGATGAGTTGCAGTACGACACCATGCAGCGGGATTATAAGAATACCTACCGGATCGGCTGCACTTTTATAAATCCGGACGGTCAGCGTTTTGACAATACAGTTGCCCCGGGTTATTTTATCCGCTACCTGAAAGATAATAGAAGTGAAGTGCTTAATACCACCCGCATCGACGATATCGGGTATCCCACTTCATTGGACTATAAGCCCAAGGATAAAATTGTACTTACCGAAGAGATCAAATGGGCCGAACCCGGTTTTGATAAGATACTTTATTTCGATCTGTTGCGTGGCAACCGGGAAAAAATGTTCGAAACTTACAACAGCATTCTGCTGAGTGAAACCGGAGCCCGCAGGATCTTCGGCGATGAGGACCCTATGGGAAAAGTTATTTCTTTGAAACACACATTTGCCACCCGGGGCAAAGAGATCGACGTAATGGTTACCGGCATTTACCGTGACTATCCTTCCAATTCACATTTTAAACCGCACTATATAGTAAATATCAATGCCATGCATGCGATACATGGCGAGCATTTTGCTGAATACATGGAAGCACCCAATTTTGGTGAACACACAGAGTTTTTTGAAACTTATATGGTGTTGAAACCGGGGGCAGATATTAAACCCATCAATGCCATATTGAATAAACTCGCTTATCAGATATTACAAACCGATTCCGGGAGCCGGGCCAGCGGTGCAAAATTTGAAGGGTTTACCACCCGCCTTGCGGATCTGCATTTCGATGCTAAAAACCAATGGGAGAACAATACGCGCGGCGACAAGGTATACCTTACTATTTTCAGTGTCATTGCCATTATGATCATGGTGATTGCCTGTATTAACTATACCAACCTGGCCACCGCAAGATCAGTTAAAAGGGCGAAGGAAGTGGGATTGCGCAAGTCATTCGGGAGTTACCGATACGAGATAGCCATGCAGTTTTTTCTCGAATCTTTTCTGATGGTGTTTTGTGCGCTGCTTTTATCGGTACTGCTGGTATTTATTTTTCTTCACCCGTTCAACCAACTGGCCCATAAATCATTTACGATGGGCGCATTACTGAATCCTTATATGGTGGCGATCGTAACCGGCATTGTTTTATTCATGGCTTTTGTGTCCGGTATTTATCCTGCTTTTTATTTATCCGGGTTCCAACCTGTGCGGGTGTTGAAGGGACAATTCATAAAGGGTAAGGCTGCAGAATTGTTTCGCAAAAGCCTGGTTACGATCCAGTATACGGTAGCACTCGGGTTGATCATTTATACATTCGTTGTCATACAGCAGATGGACCAACTGAAAACGACCAAACTGAATGAACAGGGTAGTCAGCTGCTTGCCATTCGTTTTGGCGGGATAGCCCAGCAGGACCGGTTTGCATTTTTTAAACGTTCTGTGCTGCAGGATCCGCAGATTGAAAGCGTGACCATGGCCAATCATTTACCGAGACTCGATTATTTCGGATTTATCGGAGCCAGGGTTAAGTTTCCTGAATTGGGAGACAAGGAATTGCAATGGAATCAACTGAATGTGGAATATGATTTTCCCAAAACATTTCATTTGGAATTTGTCACCGGCCGGGATTTTCAACTGGGCAATATCAATGACAGCAATAATGTGTTAATGAATGAGGCGGCAGTGAGAGCTCTGAATCAACCCCTGAATAAAATCCTGGGCTCCACGCTGACGAACAAATTTGACAACAACAGGCTGTACCGGGTGATTGGGGTTGTTAAAGATTTTCCTTTCCGTTCCATGCATCAGCCGATCGAGCCACTGTTGCTTATTCCGCGTCTTCATGAGATAGACAAAATCACTTATGTCAAATTACCCGTTGGAAAATTCCAGGAGAAAATCGCAGATATAGAGAAAAAATGGAAGGTTGCTTTTCCGGGTGCGGGATTTGACCATTGGTTTGTGAATGACGAATTTAACCGGATGTATTTATCTGAACGGACAGTATCCTCACTGGCCAAAGTATTTGCCACACTGGCTATCCTGATTACGATACTCGGCGTATTTAGCCTGGCAACCTACACTGCGGAACAACGGACCAAGGAAATTGGGATCCGGAAAGTGCTGGGCGCCGGAGACAAACAGGTGATCGTTTTATTTGCATCTGTATTTATCAGGATTTTTCTGGTTGCGAGCCTGGTGGCCGTGCCGGTTTCGTGTTTTGTTGCTTACAAGTGGCTTCAGGGATTTGTTTATCGCGTTTCAGTAAGCCCGTTGATTATTATTCTAAGCCTGGTAGGTTTATTGGTCATTACGCTGATCACCGTAAGTCATGAAATATGGAAGTCCGCCAGGGCCAATCCTGTCAGGGCATTGAGGACTGAATGACCTTACTAGTTGACATTAACTTTTTTCCCCGTTCGCGCAGCTGTATAAATGGCTTCCAGAATTCTCATATCCTGCATACCCTCTTCGCCGGTTATATGTTTTGGTAATTGCTGATTTGCCAATAGTACTTTTGCGATTTCATCACATTGTATTGCCTGCTGGTTGATGGTCGGAAAATTCAATTCTCCATTGCTTGATCTTCCTTTATATGGTCCATAACCAAGGGCCGGATTGAGTTCAAAGAATCCTTCATCGGCTGAGGAAAAAAACCTGTCGAACTGGCAATTATAGGAACTTGTGGAATTACAAACTGCCCCACTTGGAAATTCAAACTGCCAGGTTATGGATTCTTCTACTTCAGAAAATAATTCCTTATTGGTTACCGGACCAAATTGGGCTGTTACAGAAACCGGTTCTTCTCCCAAAACATACCGACTGCTTTGAACACAATAAATGCCAATATCCATTAACGGGCCGCCGCCGGAAATAGCCTTCTTTAGTCGCCATTCAGTCGGATCCCCGGATTTGTATCCCAGCGAAGCTTCTATTAAGCGTACCTGCCCGAAAACTTTTTGCTGTCCAAATCTTTTGATGGCAAGGTGATAGGGTTCGGTATGTAATCTATACCCAACGGCCAGCTGCACACCAGTTTCTGTGCATGCGTTTATCATTTCCTGGCATTCTTCTACAGAAATAGCCATTGGTTTTTCGACAATGATGTGTTTGCCAGCTTTTGCAGATCGAACGACAAAATCTTTATGCATTGAATTTGGCAGCACGATGTAAATCAAATCGATATCCTTATTGTGAATGATTCCATCAAAATTTTGGTAGTTGTAGATATTTTTTTGAGGTATATCATATCGTTTTGCCCATTTTTCGGCTTTCTGCAGATTTCCGGTTACAATGCCTGCAATCCGGCAATACTGTGAAACCTCCAGGCCTTTGGACAAAATTTCCGCGTAACGTCCCAGACCGCAAAGCGCAATATTTAACTTTCTGCCTTCGTATTCCGGTGTAAAAGATTGTGGAATAGACATAAGAGAGGGTAAGGTTAGCATGGCTGCTGCAGATCCCGCACCCATACCTAAGCCATGTAAAAACGAGCGACGGGATAGTTGTTTCATTATTTTTTGATTGATAATGGTCGTCTCAAACCGACATCGACGGGTATTTTAATCTTGATAATTCATTCTGAAAAGTGATCAATTTAACTACGACAGAGTCTTTTTAAAGCCGTTATTTTCCGAATGGTGGCAGGCGGTTTCCCAAACAATTCTTTTCTGCCTTCAGTTGTCAGGCTAAAATATGCGATTGAGAGAAAAGAAAAACCGTTCGGAAGATCATAGTAATTCGCATCATACTTCTGAATACTTTTATGCCCATTGAATTCTTGCTGAAGAATTCTTATCGGGCATGCGAAATATTAACAGAATTAAGGGTGCGGGATTTTTATTTCTCCTTTTCCTCTTCTTTTTTAACCCGGCATCCGCTCAAATCGGCACCGTTCAGGGATTAATCATAGATACAGGAGGGAGGCCGTTGGCTTATGCCAATGTATTGTTATTAAAATCTCCGGATTCCTCATTGATTAAGGGAACTGTTTCCGATTCATTGGGGAAATTTGTTTTCGTGTATGTCTCCGATGGCAAATATTTCATTGGTGCCTCCCTGGCCGGATTTGACCAGGCATTCACAGGAACTTTCATCATCAGTCCGGAAAATCCCGCAGTCAATGAGGGATTTCTTCATCTCTCTTTAGCAAATCGTCAATTAAAGGAGATCACAGTATCTGCCAGGAAACCATTGTTTGAACAGAAGGCTGACCGGACGGTGATCAATGTAAAAAACAGTATCACCAGCGCAGGGGGGAGTGCGTTGGAAGTACTGGAGAAGTCGCCTGGTGTATCTGTAAACAGGCAGGATAACAGCATATCGATCAATGGTAAAAGCGGAGTAGCTGTAATGATCAATGGGAAGATAAGTTATATGCCGAACGACGCACTGGTTCAATTTCTTTCTGGAGTGAATGCAGGTAATATCGAAAAAATTGAGCTGATCACAACACCTCCATCAAAATACGATGCGGGGGGCAACGGAGGTTATATCAATATTGTGCTGATCAATAATCCGTATGCGGGCTTCAGCGGTTCTTATTTTCTGACGGCAGGTTTTGGTTTGAGAGAATTGGCGGCTGCCGGGTTAAATTTCAATTTGCGGGATGGCAAGATAAATTTTTATGGAAATTATTCATTTAAATATGATCACACGATTCAAACCAGTTCGGCATTTACCCGGTATACCCTGGCGGGAAATCTGATTGAAGATAACTCAAACTCCTACCGGGATGCTGTAACACAGGTTCATAATATCAGAATGGGATTGGATTACCAGGTGGACAATTCAACAATTATTGGAGTATTGGTAAGCGGATACTCCAGTAACTGGTCGATGGTCGCCAAAAACGGATCAACGATAAGCGTCAACCATTTACCGGATACAATCATAACGATGAGGGATGATCCTGAGATAAATCTTTGGCAAAATATTTCTTCAAATATCAATTACCAGCATACATTCAGACCAGGGAAAGTGATTTATTTCGATGTAAACTATATTTATTATAAAGACCATAATCCAAATTCGTATTACACGGATTACTTTGACCGGGAAAATAAATATCTATATCACGAAAATGTACGGGGTAACAAGACAACACCCATTCATTTCCAGGTTTATTCAACTGATTATAAAACACCCCTGGGAAAGAAAATTAGCATGGAGGCTGGTTTAAAATTAACGGTGTCCGATTTTACGAATGAGGTGGGTGTTGATTATTTAAATCAGGGTGTATGGACTCCCATGTCAAACCTGACCGCAAAGTATTTACTCAATGAAAATATTAGTGCGGCATACGCTTCGATCAGTATTAACCCGGGCAGCAGAACTTCCATGTCTGCTGGTTTACGGTATGAGTATACATCATCCAGTCTGGGTACCAAGGAAACAGCAAATATAATTAGCAGAAAATATGGTGAGCTATTTCCGACGATTTATATTTCACATAAGATTGATGGAGATAACCAGGTCAATTTTTCATATAACAGACGAATTACCCGCCCCACGTTTAACGACCTGGCTCCTTTTACCATATTCTTTGATCCTAAAACATTCTACTCAGGCAATCCGACCCTGCAACCTGCCATTGCGAATTCGCTGCAGGCCGGATATGGATTTAAGAAATATAATTTTACTGTCAGTTACACCTATGAAACCAGTACGATTGATAATTTTTATTTTCAGCCTCAGAGAATTGATACGGTAAATAATATCCTTTATCTCTCCACGAGAAATTTCAATGATGAACATTACCTGACTGCTTCATTTTCACTGCCTGTTACCATATCCGGGTGGTGGAATATGCAATATAATATTTCAGGGAATTGGGTCCGGATCAATACGACATATGAAAAAATACCTGTTTTGCTAAACAATGTCAATTACATTCTGAACTCCATCCAACGATTTACCTTGCCCGATGATTTTTCCATAGAATTGAGCGGTTTATATTCTTCAACCAGTTATGTGGGTACTTCGAAAAGAAAGCCGTTTTATCAGGTGGATGCAGGAATACAAAAAAAAATAGGGAAAAAAATGGATATCCTGCGCTTTACAGCCAGTGATATATTTAATTCCGGGAGTAACTATCGATTTTCCGAAAATTTGCCCATCGCGGGTGCTGAGGTGGGAAGAAACTTTAATTTCCAATTGGTTGCCTATAAACTAACCTTCACACACAATTTCGGGAATAGAGTGCTGAAGGAAAAACAAGAAAGAGCAACTGGCGCTGAAGATGAATTAAAAAGAGTTCATAACTGATCACAAGCTTTTCACCCGGACAGTTAAAAGTTTAGTAAAATGTGCAATACGCCAGACCGGCGATTTGCATAATATGATAATTCCCTGTTATCATCTCCCATTATTTGCGGGGAATGGGGTTCCCATTTGATTTACGGATACCAATGGCGAAACCTGCGGTCTGCAGCTACCAGGCAGGCAGGAACCGATTAGGGACCGCCTGCCCGCCCATCTACTTTTATACCATCGGCCGTATTCGGCAAACAACCATTCCATGAATCCGAAGAGTCATTTATATCGCCTGATCTGGATTCCCTTCACTACGCTGGGCAAAAGCAGCTTTATCCTTTTGATTCTTCTGACATTAACGGCCTGCCTCCCTGCTCAAAACAGACCCATACACGGAACGGTGGTTAGTCAGCTAACCGGGGAAAAAATAGCTTTTGCCAGTTTATACTGGAAAAAAGCGGGTAGCGGATGTGTGAGTGATAGCGCCGGTGGTTTTATTCTAAATGTCCATTATGCAGAAGATACGCTGATCGTCAGCCATGTTGGGTATGATGCAGTCAATCTGCCTTTTCATGCAGGCAGGGATGGCCGTACAATGGTGATTGCGTTGTCCGGGAAGGAAGGGAGTGAAGTATTGGTGAACAAAAAGTACAACCGGGGATTGCTTTGGTGGAAAAAAATTGTTCAGCATAAAGCCACCAACGATCCCCGTCAATTCAGAGACTTTTCCTGCGATCTGTATAAAAAAATGGAAATGGACCTGACCAATATCACGAAAGAGAGCTTCACAAAGGTGAAACTTTTGAAACCGTTTCAGTTTTTGACAGCTTACATGGACAGCGTATCAGAAAATAAAAGTTTTCTGCCGGTCTTTATGAAGGAGACGATGTCTAAATGTTGGTTCCGGACGAATCCGGATGAAAAGAAGGAAGAAATTGTGGCTTTTCGAACCAGTGGTATGAAAAATGAATTGGTGTTGCATTTCATTGACGGATTAAAACAGGAGATTGATGTATACGACAATAGTATTATCCTGTTTGGGAAGGAATTTATCAGTCCGTTGAGTGATGATGCAGCAACGTATTATAATTTTAAAGCGGCTGATACGCAATATATCAATGGCCGGCGTTTTCTTCATTTGTTCTTTAATCCCAAGCGAGCCGGTGAAAATAATTTTTCAGGTGACTGCTGGATCGATTATTCCACCTGGGCAGTTTCCGTCATTCAGCTTAAAATATCTTCGACCGCTGATATCAACTATGTTAACCGGCTGAGCATAAAGCAGGAATTCGAAAGAACAGCAGACAGCAACTGGGTATTTTCCAGAAATCAATTCGTAGCGGAAGTAGCGCCTCTGTCAAAAAATAAGATTGCATTCATTGTCAGGCAAACCAGTTTTTATCAGCATGTCAACATACATGGAAGTGATTCGCTGGCAGCATTTCCACCCATTTCCGGGGATGATGAGCTGGTAATGGGCGACAGCGCAAAAAAACGCAACGAAGAATACTGGGCTCAAAACAGGCCTGAACTACTTTCAGAAAATGAAAAGAATGTATACAAAATGATGGACACGCTGAATAGTATGTCACTGTTCAGGAAATACCGCGACCTGGTAGATTTCTTTTTTAGCGGAAGAAAAAAGATGGGTATGGTAGAAATCGGACCCTGGTATAAATGGGTCAGTACAAACCAGGTGGAAGGGGTCCGGCTGCGGTTCGACCTGGCGACTTCTGAACAATTCAGCAAGTCAACCTATATGCATGGTTACCTGACTTATGGTATTGGCGATGGTCAGTTTAATGGCGGGATCGACATACAACATAAATTCCCAGGAAATGGTGGTTATTCCATTCAGGCGCATTACCTGCACGACCTGGACAATGGGGGAAATGACAAGGGGGGAGTTGGACTTACAAAGGACAATATATTTAGCCAGCTGATCCGTAAACCTGATGTTCCACAGAAATATTATCATGTGGATGAATACTTTCTGGATCTTGGAAAGGAATGGCCGAACAAATTCTCAGCACATGTTTTTTTAACCAGGGGTAGTTATGAAACCTATGCACCACTTCCCCCTCAAAAAGAGTTGTCAGCAAATCAAAAGGATATATTAAATACCGAAGCCGGTATCAGTCTGCGTTATGCACCCGGCGAGAGAAAAATCTCTACTTATCGAAAAGATTATCGTTTCGGGAGTAATGATCCGGTATTGGAATTCAGCTGGGCCCGCGGTATCCCGGGTGTTTTTGGAAGTATGTATCAGTACAATAGAATCTTCGCGCAAGTCTCACAGATGTACCGCATTTCCCGATGGGGGTCGGTTAACTATCGTGTATATGGCGGAAGGATCATGGGTGAGGCACTGCCTTTCATGATGTTGGAAGTTCATCCCGGAAATGATATCTTTTATTATTCGAAACAATCCTTTAATCTGATGAACCGCTTTGAATACCTCAGTGATCGTTTCGCCGGGTTTTCGATCGAACATGATTTCGAAAAAAAATTGATTAACCTGGTTCCTTTTTTGCGAAAGACGAGCATCCGGCAATTCTGGAACCTCAAAGCGGTTTGGGGGATTCTTTCCGCGTCCAATAAATTACTGAACTGCAGGGAATTCAGTGGTTATGCAATGCAGTCGCTTAATGGCGGACCTTACATAGAAATGGGTACCGGGTTGGATAATATCTTCCGCTATTTCCGCGTGGACTGTATCTGGCGTCTGTCTCCAACGCCGCCTAACCCGGTGATCAATCGTTCCGGAAATTATCAAGTACCGGCTGCTCATTTCGGTATTTTTGGTAGCTTTCAAATTCAGTTCTGAGATTTCATATAACATTAAAATCGGGTTATGAATGGAAATGAAATCAACCGGAGACGGATGATCAAGGTCAGTTCAATGGCAGCCTTATCGAATTTGATCCTCCCTGCGCTGGTGTCCGGGAAAAGTCGTTTTACCAAAATGTATAAACCCAATGTATACATACCCGGTTCAGATGAGGATATCTGTTATATGGGTGCTTTTGATATGTCTGTTTTAATACGTACAAAGAAAATATCTGTTCGGGAGCTGATGCAGGCGCACCTCAGGCAAATTACCCGGGTAAATCCGAAAGTGCATGCGATCATAACCCTGGTACCAGAGGATCAACTGATGGCCCAGGCACTTGCCGCAGATGAAGCTACAGCAAAAGGGAATACCAAAGATGCGATGCATGGACTTCCCATCCTTGTTAAAGATCTTACAGAAACTAAGGGGATCAGGACAACCTATGGTTCGCTGCTATGGAAGGATTTTATTCCGGCGATTGATGCGCTGATAGTAGAACGTGAGAGAAATGCCGGTACCATCGTCCTCGGCAAATCAAACGTTCCTGAATTGGGATTGGGTTCACAAACATTCAATCCGGTTTTTGGTCCCACTTTTAATCCATACGACATTTCGAAAACCTGCGGTGGCAGTACAGGCGGAGGTGCAGTGGCATTGGCTTGCGGAATGACCCCACTGGCTGATGGCAGTGATATGGGAGGATCTTTGCGTAATCCGGCAAGTTTCTGCAATGTGGTCGGATTAAGACCTTCTCCAGGCAGGGTGCCGATAGTTACATCCAAACTTGCGTGGCAGGAATTGGGAGTACAGGGTCCAATGGCCCGGACTGTTTCAGATTGTGCTTTTTTACTCAGCGTGCAGGCCGGCCCTGATAGCCGTTCACCTATTTCGATCATGGAAAATTCCAGGGAATTCATGCAGCCGCTCGGTCGGAATTTTAAGGATGTCAAAGTAGCTTTTATTAAAAACCTGGATCTGCCATGGGAAAAGGAAGTCAAAGAAGCCGTGGATACTCAAAGGAAAATATTTGAATCGCTGGGTTGTTCAGTAGCAGAAGATGAGCCGGATATGACGGATGCTAATGAGTGCTTTGTAAACTTACGGCACTGGCAGATCGAAGCAGGATATGGCGATTTGCTGGCGGAAAATGCCGACAAACTGAATGCATATACTAAATGGCATATTACTGAAGGCCGAAAACTAACGGGCCCCTATCTTTCCAGACTCGAGGCGAAACGGACAGCGCTGTACAAACGTTTTCAATTATTCATGGAAAAATATGAATTCCTGATCCTGCCTGTCAGTCAGGTTTTGCCGTTTGATGTAAATCTTCCATATCCTAAAGAGATCGATGGTGTACAGATGCTTACTTATATCGATTGGATGCGGTCAGCATATTATATTTCAATGGTAGGTAATCCTGCGATTTCTGTGCCCTGCGCTTTTTCTAAGAGTGGGCTGCCTATTGGGATACAAATCGTAGGCAGGCATAATGCAGATCTGAGTGTACTGCAAATGGGATTTGCATTTGAACAGGCCACGCTGATCGGTAAGCGCCGTCCCGGTGTTGCAAACTGACCTCCGTTAATTTTAGTAAATCAAACAAACTTTGAATAATATCATTTGCAAATATTGCTAGAGCTTCGGCATTGTAGTCGTCGATTAGTAAATTCTATCTCCTTCCCTAACTAACTTACTTTATTTTATCAGTTACTGCAATACCATTTCATCCTGACTGGTAAACCAATTAGGGTTCCCCTTTTATCTATTGGACATTTGATTAAACGCTGCAGAAAATTATTGCTTAATATTTTTTTCATGCGCATTGATCACTTGTAAACAACCCATATGAACCCGCTTATTCATTATTCCGCGATGTATCTGGAAGTGCTTGGCGTTTTCGTTACCTCTTATTTCCTCGTCTGCGGAACGGCCTGGTGGATACTCTATCGCAGGAAAAGTGATCTTATGCAAACGCATAAGATCCAGAAGCGGATGCCTGAAAAGAAATCCATTCGACGCGAGATCAGGTGGTCCCTCATTTCGATGTTTGTGCAGTCGCTCATGACCGTAATCCTTTTGATCTGTATCGGGAATGATTACACAAAAATATATTTCAACTTCGGTCAGCATAGCTGGATATACTTTTTTGTAAGCATTCTCCTGTCCTTTGTCATACACGATACGTATTTCTACTGGATGCACCGGTTTATGCATTTGAAAACGATTTTCCCCATCGTGCATAAGATCCATCACCTTTCCAAAACGCCCTCTCCCTGGGCGATCTATTCATTTCATCCGGTAGAAAATATTATTGATTATTCCATTTTTCCCATCCTGGTATTTTTTGTTCCCCTTCATCCATATGCACTGGCCTTTGTGATTATTTATAATATGATTATGAATCTGGGCGGTCATTTTGGATTCGAGTTTATGCCCGCCCGGTATTTTAATACCTGGTTATTTAAATATGGACTTACGACGACGCATCATGACATGCACCATACTAAGGTGAACTGTAACTACGGACTTTATTTTAATCTGTGGGACCGCCTGATGAAGACAAACCACCCGGAATACGAAAAGACATTTATGAAAGTGCAGGAACAAATTAAAAAAATACGACCCATGGGCACGCTAAAGGATCAACAGCCGGTTATCGTCCCGAAATTCATGAGCAAGGATACCAATGGTATGTACAAGGAATTGTGTTCCCGGATTGACAACTATTTCCTGAGGAAAGGTTGTTCCCGCAAGGGTGGAAATGAAATCCTGATAAAAATAACCTTTATTTTTGTTTTGTATGCAGGTTCTTACGGTCTGATGTTGAGTAATCATTTTTCTCATACTGCTACGTTGCTGTTTGCCATAATATTCGGACTGACCAATGTACTTATCGTATTTAATATCGCGCATGATGCGGCACACCAGGCTTTATTTAAGAGCAACCGGGCAAATAATATTTTCAGTTATGGATTTAATCTGGTCGGAACCAATGGTTATTTATGGGGTATAACCCATAATCAGATTCACCACAGTTTCCCGAATGTTGCAGATTACGATTTGGATATCCATCAGCAGTCACCACTGATCAGAATTTCCCCGACGGTACCCAAAAAGAATTATCATCGTTTTCAGCCTTATTATGCGGGCTTTCTGTATATCG
>JBGPBW010000127.1:0-13625 GCA_041481385.1 Puia sp. | reverse complement strand
TGCCATCATTATAATTCATCACATCGATCATACCGCCGGTTTGAAAATCAGGGTGGAGCTCGAATTTTTTCCCCCGGAGATGTTTAACCGCAGCCTGGCAGATTTCACAAAAATTATGCGGAAGGATTTTAGTTGCCAGCCCAACGGCAATTCCTTCAGCCCCCTGGGCAAGGAGTAAAGGAAATTTCATGGGAAGGGTAATGGGTTCATTTTTCCTTCCGTCATAACTAAGCTGCCAGTCGGTTATTTTGGGATTGAATGCCACTTCCAGGGCGAACTTGCTGAGGCGGGCTTCTATATAACGGGCGGCGGCGGCATCGTCGCCCGTACGCACGTCGCCCCAGTTTCCCTGTGTTTCGATAAGCAGGTCCTTTTGCCCAAGGTTCACCAGCGCTTCTCCGATCGACACATCCCCATGTGGATGATATTGCATGGATTGACCAATGATATTGGCTACTTTATTAAACCGTCCGTCATCCATTTCCTTCATAGCATGCAGAATGCGGCGTTGCACGGGCTTAAGGCCGTCCTGCAGAGCAGGAACAGCTCTTTCCAGGATTACATAAGAAGCATAATCCAGAAACCAGTTCTTGTACTGGTTGGTTATCCCGGTTTCGTTGAGCAGAAAATCTTGTTTGGTCATAGGAGATGCAAAGATATACGCAGAATGTTTTGTATTACAATTTGAATGCATAAATTCACCGGATCTTTTTTACACACAGCGATTGCTAACTCATGAATAATCAACTGGTTTTTTCGGACTACCTTATTTTTGTCCTGTATCTCGTACTCGTCGGCTCTTACGGTTATTGGATCTACCACCGGCGCAAGAGCAGGGAACACGATTCAAAAGGATTTTTCCTGGCAGAGGGCTCCCTCACCTGGTGGGCCATCGGAGCGAGCCTGATCGCTTCCAATATTTCAGCTGAACAATTTATTGGTATGAGCGGGAACGGCTTTTTTGTCGGTATTGCTGTTTCTGCATATGAATGGATCGCTGCGCTGGCACTCATCATCATTGCCGTTTGGTTTATCCCGATCTATCTCAAGAATAAGATATATACCATGCCGCAGTTTCTTAAAACGCGGTACAATGAAACTGTCGCGATGATCATGGCCATCCTGTGGTTATTCATTTATATTTTCGTGAACCTGACATCCATATTATACCTGGGGGCCGTGGCCATCAGCGGGCTGCTTCCTTCGGGGACGAATATCGATTACCTGCATATCGTCATGATTGCGCTTGCCGTATTTTCCATCTTTATTACGCTGGGTGGTATGAAAGTAATCGGATTCACCGATGTGATCCAGGTGACAGTCCTGATCATTGGCGGACTCGCCACATCTTATATGGCTTTGGATAAAGTAAGTGGCGGGCAGGGCGCCGTTCATGGCTTCTCTACATTATTACGGGAAGCGCCAGACCACTTTCATATGATATTCAAAAAACCCTCAGCTCTTTCGTCCCAGGAGGAAATTAATAAATACCTGATCCTGCCCGGCATCCTCATGTATGCAGCAGGGCAATGGATCGTGAATCTGAATTATTGGGGTTGCAACCAGTACATTACTCAGCGGGCCCTTGGAGCGAACTTACAAACCGCAAGAAATGGTTTGTTGTTTGCTGCCTTGTTGAAATTGATCATGCCCCTGATTGTAATGCTTCCCGGTATTGCCGCTTTTGTACTCGTGAAACAGGGACATCTGCATCCACTGGAAAAAATGGACGATGCATATGCTTCGGTACTGGGTTTTCTGCCGGCCGGATTAAAAGGTCTTTCCATTGCGGCGCTGACAGCAGCTATTGTGGCTTCACTCGCAGGCAAAATAAACAGCATCTCCACCATTTTCACTCTGGACATTTATAAAAAATATATCAATAAAGAAGCCTCGGAATATAAAATGGTTTGGACCGGGCGCGCAGTTGCATTGATCGCCCTGATCGTTGCCATCATGTTCACCTGGAAAGATGTTCTGGGTATCAGCAGTGCCGGCGGATTCACCTATATTCAGAAATATACCGGCTTTATCAGTCCCGGTGTTTTTGCTATGTTTATCCTGGGCATGTTCTGGAAACGGACCACGGGCGCAGCCGCGGTGGTGGGTGTGATTACCGGCGTCACCCTTTGTTATTTTTTCAATGAAATGGCGCCGGCCGTGTTTGGAAATAATACCTGGTTCTGGACTGCTTATCCAAATGGCAAAGGCGGATTCGAAATACCATTCCTGATCGCTATGGGACTTTCATTTTTTTTCACCGTATTGATTATGGTGCTGATCAGTCTCGCCGGACCTAAAATAAATGAAAAGGCTTTTGCACTGGATACATCCATGTTTAAGCTAAAGCCGCAGACAACCGCACTGATTGTGTTCATTCTGCTGCTGCTCACAGCGCTATATGTTAAGTTCTGGTAAACAATTTGGAAATTTGGAAATTTGAAAATTTGGAAATAGTAATTTAATTTTCAAATCTTCAAATTTCCAAATTCTCAAATTATTACGGTTTAATTTCCTTTATCTCCACCTGTGGCACCAATACTTTATTCAACTGAGGTAAGAGGATTTTATTTCCGAGGGTAAAATCTTTCGTAAATTTAATATCTTCTGCACTCGCACCGATTTTTACCTGGTAGGTTCCGGCATCTGCAACCCACCTTGTCAAATCCGTATCGAATGAAGCCAGGGAAGAAGCATCGAGAGAAAGGAGAATTGTTTGCGATTCACCCGGTTTCAATAATCGGGTTTTTGCAAAAGCTTTGAGTTCCTCTTCCGGTTTATTTATTTTTCCTGCCGGTGCAGACAAATATAATTCAACAACTTCTTTCCCCGCCACAGTACCGGTATTGGTCACCGTTACGCTGGCCTGCAGGTGATCCCTGAATGATCCACTACTCAACACCAGGCTGGAATATTTAAATTGTGTATAGGATATGCCATAACCAAAAGGATAAGCCGTCTTAACATGAAAACTCAGGTAATATCTGTATCCTACATAAATCCCGTCTTCATAGATCACCTCAGAAGGTTTACCCATCATCGGATTGCCCGGAGCATTTGGATCCAGTACGCGCCCCGGAAATGATTTTGAAGAAGATACATCATCGTATTTCATAGGGAAACTGGTTGCCAGTTTACCGGAAGGATTTTGTTTTCCAGAGAGCACATCAGCGATTGCATTGCCGCCTTCAAGACCCGGTTGCCAGGCCAGGAGGATAGCATCCGCCTTGTCCCTCCAGCTGGCCATTTCAATCACGCCGCCGATATTCAACACGACAATCAGTTTTTTTCCTTTTTTATGAAATGCGTCTGAAACCTGACTGATCATCATACTTTCATCATCTGAAAGATTAAAATCATTTTCCACTTTCCGGTCCTGGCCCTCACCTGCATTTCGTCCCAGAGTTAAAATAGCAAGATCAGATTCTTCAGCAGCCTGGTTTAATATATCCATCTCATGTTTCTTTTCCGGAATGGGCGGCGGCAGAAAGAAGAACCTGGGTTTGGGTCTTTTGGCATTTTCTTCTTTCAGATAGGTCTCATAACTGCCCGTCAATTTTTCATTTAATAAATATCCTGCATTGATCAATCCCTGTTGCAGTGAAATTTTATAAGCTTTATTCACATCGCCGCTACCTGTACCACCTGCAATCAGTTCGTAAGATGTATTGCCAAAAAGTGCAATTTTCTTTTTGCCGCTTATGGGCAGTCCTTTTTCATTCCTGAGCAGGATCATGCTTTCTGCAGCTGCTGAACGGGCGATGGCAGCATGCCCTTTTAAATCCGGTTTGTCAGAGGCCTGATATTTTTTAAAAGAGGGCGTTATCAGAATCGTATTCAGGATTTTTTCCACATTTCTATCCAGCAGTTTTACGTCCAGTTTTCCCGAATTCACAGCATCCACAATAGCTTTGGACTGTACGGCTGTTCCCGGCATGAGCAGGTCATTTCCGGCACTCATTTGATCAACCGGATTTCTGCCTCCGAACCAGTCGGACATTACCATGCCCCTGAATCCCCATTCGCCGCGGAGAATGGTGGTAAGTAATGCAGAATTTTCTGAGGTGTACTGGCCATTTATTTTATTGTATGAACTCATCACGGTCCAGGGAGCAGATTCTTTAACAGCAATTTCAAATCCTTTGAGGTAGATTTCACGCAAAGCACGCTCACTCACAATGGTGTTGATCTGATTGCGATTGGTTTCCTGGTTGTTTGCAGCAAAATGTTTGATGGAAGTACCCACACCATTGGACTGTATACCCCTCACGATGGCAGCTGCGATCTTGCCGGTCAGCAGGGGATCTTCAGAATAGTATTCAAAATTTCTCCCGCCCAGTGGATTTCGATGAATATTCATTCCAGGCCCAAGGATGACGTCGATACCATAGTCGCGGATCTCTGATCCGAATGCGACTCCTACTTTTCGTACCAGCGCGGTATCCCATGATGAAGCGAGCAGCGTGCCCACCGGAAATGCTGTCGCATAGTAAGTCCTGGAACTATCCACATTCCGGATTGGGTCGATGCGTACACCGGCCGGACCGTCTGAAACGGTCATGCTGGGAATGCCCAGTCTTGGAATGGCATGGGTTCTACCGGCAGAACCGGGTACCTTTTCCGGAATGGACGCATCTGCCGGATCGATGGGAGGCAACTGAAATCCTTCCTTACTCACCGAATCCGATTTTGGTTTTTCTGCACTGGCTTTTTTTGCCGGCGCCGGCGAGCCGGGCATTTTGAAACCCATGCCCACAGAGAGTTTAACTTTTTCTTCCAGGGTCATTGCTGCGATGACCTGCTTCACTGAAGCTTTACCGAGTTGAGGCAGCTGTTCCTGGGCAAATGCGGCTGCGTACAGCATGAGTGACGCTACAATCGTTGATATCCGTTTCATTGTTGTTGTTTTAATGAATTGACAGTATGAGCAATTCAGAAATTCAATTTCCTCCCGCCGCGGGCGGGATCAAATTTCCAAATCAGTTATTGCATTCCCTGCATTGCATCCTGCGAGCCGGAGCTGTTCATGTTCTTTCTTTTGAAAAGGGATACATCCATTTTACCGAACCGGTACGTAAAGTTCACCCTTACGAACTGCGGGTCACGGATACGGTTATACTGCTGGTTAAACAAATCCTGCTGATAGGAATACTGGTCGGTCCACCTGCTGCGGAAGATATCGCTGATGGACACACTGATAGAAGCCGCATCATTTTTAAGAAAGCTTTTGCTGATGGCGGCATCCACGGCCCAGAAAGGTGAAATATATCCCTGGGACGCACTGGTAACTCCGGCATTACCGCCGGGTCCGCCGCCCTGCGTACCGGCACCTGAATTCACAGGCAGATTGCTCTTCGACTGGTAGAATGCTGTGGCCTGCAATTTAAGTTTCCAGGGAAGTTTAAAATTGGCGTTCAGCTTTCCAAACCAGCTCCATAAGGCAGGTTGTGATTGAGTATTCACATTCGTGATGTTGATATATGAATTATACACATTGACATTGGTTGTCAGATCCCACCATTTGGTAATCGTATTCACCGCGGTAAATTCCGCACCAAAGGTCTGGCTGTAGTTGGCATTAACCCATGTGCTGACTATACCCGGTTTGCCGGTGAGTTCATTGGTAAAACTATCCAGATAGCGGGTGATCAGCTGATCCGTTCTTTTATAATACATTGAAGCCAGGAAGGTGTTGTTTCCCGAAAGCGTTTTGAGGTAGGAGAATTCAAAGGAATTGGTGAATTCAGGAAGCAGATTGGGATTACCCTGGGTAATATTCAGGCTGTCAGAATAGTTCGTATAGGGGATCAGCTGAAAAAAATTCGGGCGGTTGATTCTTCGGGTGTAACTGATTTGAAGTTCCTGTTTGCCGCCCAATTTCTGACTCAGGAATAAAGAAGGGAACAAACTGATCGGATAGGAATTACTGTAATTCTGCTTTGTATCCAGTAGTTCTCCGGTATAGTTTGAGCTTTCGGCCCGCAATCCGGCCTGGTATCCAAAATCCTTGATGGCGCTGGTAAATGAAACATATGCCGCATACACATCATTCGTATTCTGGTAATAGGTTGATGCTTTGGGAATATATTGAAAATTTCCAGTGCCGAATGAATCAATATAGGTACTGGTATTGCTGACCAGGTGCTGGGAATTGAATCTTAACCCCGCTTCCAGTTTGGTTTTAGCATTAAATGGATGCACATAATCTGTTTGTGCGGTGACGAACTTGTTGGTACCGTTTCCGTCTATTTTTTGCTGTTGATCATAAGCTGCATCTGATCCGGGCAAACCAGTCAGGTAATTGGTAACCGTTAAAGCATTATTAGTATTCATACCGGCGAAATAATTCAGATCGGCTGTAATATTCTCTCCTTCTTTGGGGAAAAGATGTTTAAATGCAAATTGTAGTCCGTTGGCATTGAAAACCCGCTGAGAATTGACTGTACCCTGACTGTAAGAAATTATTGTATCGTTGGGGGGATACTTAAAATTTTCATTATTGAGTATCTGATTGGGTTCGAACTCTCCATGCACATGAATACCTGTCAAGGAAAAAGTTGTTCTGTTCGTTACAAAATAATCCAGGCCGAGGCTCCCGAAAGCAAATGCCCCATTATTTTTACTCGTTTGGGTCTGATATATGGATGTGGGTGTGTCTGCATAGTTATATCTGTTCACATTCCCATCAGTTACGCCATGATTCTGGTTATAAAAACCATTTGCTGTAAAATTAAATTTGTCCTGGCGCAGGTTAAAGTTCGCTCCGGCATTTATAGCGCCGTGGCTATCCACACCACCACGAAGATTTCCGTTGTATCCGGTTTTGCGATTTTTCTTTAAAACAATATTAATGATGCCTGCCCCACCGCCCGACGCTTCATATTTAGCCGAAGGATTCGTGATCACCTCCACGCTTTCAATAGCATCTGCCGGAATCTGGTCCAGCGTCAGGGTGGTTGGTCTTCCGTCTACATATAAAATGGGAGGTGCATTTCGCAGGGTCAGGTTTCCATCAATATCAACGTTTACAGAAGGTACGTTTTTCATCACGTCCATCGCCGTGCCTCCTGCATTAACAATATCCTTTTCCACATTATATACTTTCTTATCGATATCCATTTTTAGTGAGGCTTTGGATGCGGTTACCACTACGGTTTGCAACTGGGCTACGTCAAATGTCATTTTTATATTTCCGAGATCTTTGTCAAAACCATTGATCGTACTGCTCATCGCATTGACGGCCTGTGCTGGGTCCGTTACATTTTTCGGCATACCGCCTGGTGGCATTTTCATTTGGAAAGAGATAGTCTGCTCCAGTGGTTTATAACCTGTTGCGGATATTTTCAGCTTTAGTTGTCCGAAAATGGGAAGGTCTTCAAAACTAAATTCACCCTTTGATGTGGTGGACATTCCTTTCAATAATACCTGTTTGGATTTTTTCGTTACAGAATCATATTTATTATGAAGCAGCACGACGGTCGCATCGGGAATGGGTTTCCCGGCACTGTCCACCAGCTTTCCATAAACATGCCCCATATTCGGAGCGCCTTTTCCGCCACCTCCGGGGAACTGGGCTTTCAATGAGAAAACCCCGGCGAGAAATACCAACAACAGCGACCACTTTTTCATAATGTCAATTTGTGGTGTAAAACTAATCCCGTCATGCGGATTTTTCTTAGGAATTGAGACGAGTGGTTAAAATCCCGCGACCAAATGCAGGTTCATTTGTTTCCCTGGCCAATCTCCCGCATAAGGTCTTCTTTGTACAAGTCACTTAATGGAAGTTCCAATTCGCCCAGGAAGACGGAATTCTTGCGAATGGTTGTAATATGTTTTACGGAAATGATATAGGATTTGTGGATGCGGAAAAATTTCCCCGGCGGGAGTTTTTCCTCGATTGCTTTCAGGCTCATGCGAATAATCAGTGGCTTTGTGTCGCCCAGATGTATTTTTAAATAGTCCTTCAATCCTTCAATGAGGCGGATGTCAGAAAAAACAATTTTCACGAGTCCATATTCTGCATTTACAAAGAAATATTCAGGCCAGCTGTGCGGTTCAACCGACACATTTTTTTTCAGCCTGTAAAAATCAATGGCCTTATTGCAGGCTTTCAGGAATCGCTCAAAAGGAACGGGTTTTACGAGATAGTCAATGACATCCAGGTTGAATCCCTCCAAGGCGTATTTTTCATAGGCCGTGATAAGGATTACCATGGGTTTAACAGAAAGTGACTGAAGAAGCTGAAGACCGGTCAGGCCTGGCATCTGAATATCGAGAAAAATCAGATCCACTTCCATTTCGTTCAAAACCTTCAGTGCTTCTATCGCCGTATTGCAGGAAGCGACGAGTTCCAGATTGGGCACCTGACGGATATTATCCTGCAGGAGGGCCAGGGCCAGCGGTTCATCATCTACAGCAATACATTTCATTTAGTGCAATTTTATTTGGAGTGAAACAATGAACCAGCCATTTTCTTTAGTGATGGTGAGCATATGTTTCTGAGCATATAACAAATTCAGACGGCGGATTACGTTTGGTAAACCAATTCCGGATACTGTATCTTTTATTTCATCGTTTGCCGGATCAAATTTATTCTTTACACGGAAATCGACTAGTCCCTCTGAAATTTTAAGGGAAATATCGATTATCGGATCAGCAATATTACCCGTTCCGTGTTTGAAAGCATTCTCAATAAAAGGAATCAGCAGCATGGGTTCAATCAGCTGGTTATCGCCCGGATCCATCTCCACTTTAATACATAGGGATTTCGCGTACCGGATTTTCTGCAATTCGATGTAGCTGTTCACATATTCGGTTTCACGGAGAAGCGTAACCGACGCATCATCCGATTCATAGAGCATATATCGCATCAGACCCGAAAGCCGGATCAGGGATGGTTCAAGAAGGTCTGATTTGAGCCGGGCCATAGCCACCATATTGTTCAATACATTGAATAAAAAATGCGGGCTCACCTGAGATCTCAGGAAAGAAAGCTCTGTCTTCAGGTTTTCATTTTCCTTCTCCTTGAGCAACTGTTCAGTCCGGATCTTATCGGTTACGAACCAATAGACGGTGCTCATTGCCCAAATGAACAAATAGGGGAAAATGGCGAAAAAATATTCCCGTTGAAAGCCGCGTTTACGCCCTTCCATGGGCATAATATTCAATAAATATAAAAAGAGAACGAACAGGCCAATAAAGAGTATAAAGTAGATACCAATTTTTTTCCGGTTTAGAAATCTTGGAATCAGAACCAGCGAATTCAGATAGAAAAAAGAAATACAGCAGGCATCAAAAATAAAAGACCTTGCGTTGAGTACTCCTTTCCAGTTTAGCCGGGCCTGATCGGGCTCTCTGTGAAAAAGCAGCGGTAGTGAAAACAGCAGCAGCCAGGCCAATACATGAAATATGACCACTGCCAATTTTGAACGGTACCAGCGTTTGTTTATGGGATCCATATCAGGTGCAATCTCCGCATTTCCTTTAATTGTGAAGAGCCTATGCGACAAACGGGCCTATTTCTGCGATCAAAACGGGCAAAATAAAAAGCCCCCCGTTTATGCGGAGGGCCGATATGAATTCCTGACGAATTTACGACTTCGGCATCACAAAGATGGCAGGATCGATAGTTTTATTGATTTCAATTTTCTTAATAGTGGTTGCAACATTAAACTGACCGCCATAACTGATCTCCACGGTATAGGCAAACACGAGGTCCATATCCCCTTTTTTGTAATTGCTAAATGTAGACGTAACCTCCATCGTCTGACCCATCATGGACGCGGAAGCAACCACTTTGTCCATGTAATAAGTGGTACCATCTATGTAGACGGTCACTTCAACGCTGTCTTTGGAAGTCACTTTCAGCTTATAATCATTCCCTTCCTTACCCAATAGTTCCACTTTATTGCCCTTGGCTGCGTAATTGAATAATGGTCCGGTAACATCCAGCACCGACCTGCCCTGTTTGTATAATTCGTCTGGAAGTGGTGTCGGTGTCGCTGCCCCTGCATAAGGGTTCACCTGCCAGCCACCCTTGTCTGTATAGCAGGTTGTAAAAGTCTGCCCGTTAATTTCTGACGTCACTTTATAGCCTACACCATCGACAATGTATATGGAACTGGGTCCTTCATTGCCCATCACCTGCGTTGTGCTTTCTATCGACTTGGTCTTAACCTGGCTCAGTTTATCCTTGCCGCCCATGGCATCAACATATTTATTGACGATTTCGTCTGCCGTCTGGGCCCGGCTCACGCTGATGGCTGTAACGGTCAGTAAGAGGGTTACGCCCATGTTTATCAATTTCATAAGTAATTTTTATTTAGGGATAAAGATGCTGATTTTTTTTAAAACAACAGCTGTCCTATTTTTTCCGCATTTTGAAAATGCATTTACGGATACCGTAACCTGTTCATGTAAGAAATGGCTTCTTTTGCGGGATGAAACAAGCATTACCCCTTGGCCTCATTTTATTATTTTTCAATTTATCCATTGAGGCTCAAAACTTTACAACGACAAACGCTCAAAGACTTATTCAGTCCGGCGAAGATTCCCTGCTGATGGGTTCCAATATCCAGAAGACCGTGGTCTCGGGTTATGGAAGTGCAGCATTCCAGCGGAATTTCGACCAACAGCAATCCACTGTGACCCTGGAGCGGGCGGTAATCTTTGTAGGTCATCAGTTCTCTCAGAAAATATCGTTTTTTTCGGAGTTGGAGATAGAGAATGCTAAAGTAGAGGGTGGTGTCAGCAATGTTGCAGAGATTGCTATGGAGCAGGCCTTCCTGAAGTTTAACGTTAATGCGCACCAGTATTTTATTGCCGGATTATTTACACCCAGGATTGGTATTCTAAATGAAAATCATCTGCCGACAAATTTCAACGGTGTCGAAAGGCCAATTGTTGAAACCCTGATTATTCCTGCCACCTGGCGGGAATTGGGTGTGGGCTTTTATGGCAACAGTGAAAAAATTCCACTCAATTACAGTTTCGCCCTCATGAACGGTCTGGAAGGCGCAAATTTTGAACATGGTTCGGGGATTCGAGGAGGTCGTGCGGAGGGAAACCTGGCTTCTGCAAATAATATTGCAGTCACTGCCGCAGTTCAGTATTACTGGAAGAATTTCAAATTCCAGATCTCCGGTTATAGTGGCGGCACCGTGACACTTGCACCTAAAAGCGCCGACAGCCTTGGGCTCAACAGTGGCGCATTTGGAACGCCCATTTATCTGGGCGAAGCCGACGCACAATACGAATACAATGCCTGGTCGGCCAAAGCCCTGGGTGTTTATATCAGTTATCCCGAGGCGGGAAAAATGAATACAGTTTATGGCAACAATACCGCAACAGCCATGTTTGGGGCTTACGCTGAACTCGCTTACAACTGGCTTTTTAAAAAATCTACTAAAGCGAGTCTGATCAGTTTCGCAAGGTTTGAAGCGTTGAATATGAATTCCGGCATTGCAGCGAACGGAGAAGGGATCTACGATGGGACGGAAAAACAAACCCAGCTCATCATGGGATTCGGTTACCTGCCATTGCCCAATGTAGTGATCAAAGCAGACGTACGCCTGATGCACACCGGACCACAAAATCCAGAGCTCGTGGTAAATCCCGCCCCGAATGCCCTGCCCTATCAGCAGTATAATCAATTCTTAAATGTTGGAATCGGATATTCCTTTTAGAATAAACAGCTAAAAATGGATATGGAACGTAGAAAATTTCTTCAGGCTGGTTATAAAGCCTGCCTTTTCCTGGGAGCCGGTTTATGCATATCTGAACTGACCGCTTGTGGTCCCGCCACACAAATCCTGCACTTGCCTGTTTCCGATAATACTGTCCGGGTGCCGGTAAATGCATTTGCAAAACAACCCATGCAGATCATAAGGCCGGAAGGATGGTTATACGACATCGCGGTTCGCAAAACAAACAACCATCAATATGAAGCGTTGTTTTTGCAATGCACCCATCAAAAAAACCAGGTGATTTCAGAAGGAAACGGATTTGTTTGTCCACTTCATGGCAGCCGTTATTCCCTGGATGGACAGGTAAGAAAGGGTCCTGCTGAAATGTCATTAAAAAAATTCACGGTTCATGAAGATTCGGACGAACTGATCATCGAACTAAAATCTTAAATTTTGAAAATATTTTCTCTTGCGCTCGCGGTTATCATTTTCAGCTTAACCGCCTGTCATAAAGCAGCGGAGACTGTTGACCATACCCATAACTATGATAGTATCGAAACAGACGTCATACTGGACTTTACTAACAGTATCGTATATACGCGATATAACAGCCTGTTGAATTCCGCGGTAGTCATGCAGGATGCCGTTTCCCAATTGGTGAACGAAACGAATGAAGACAACCTCAGCAATGCAAAGTCAAGCTGGAAGGCACTTCGCGGGTACTGGGAACTCGGTGAAGGTTTCTTGTTGGGTCCTGTGGAATCAAACGATTATGATCCGAACATCGACACTTGGCCGACCGATTATGTGCAGATGGATTCCTTGCTGGCCAGCAGCAATCCGCTTTCAATGGAAGACGTAAAATACCTGCCGCAGAGTTTACGAGGTTTTCATCCGCTGGAATATATGATCTGGGGAAAGGGAGGTTCCAAAACTGCTGCAGGAATCAGTCCCAGACAGAAACAATATATGAGTTCCCTGATCAGTGATCTTCTGGATAACAATGTACAGGCGCTGTTTGACGACTGGTTCCTTGGAACTGACAATTATAAAAAACAGGTTGAAACCGCCGGACGGGGAAGCAATCAGTTTTCCTCCCGACAGGCCCTGTTCCTGAATATCGTTTCAGCCATGTCGGATATTTGCCAGGAAGTTGGAGAATCAAAAATGGCAGATCCCTATAATGCCCATGACTCGACAATCACCGAATCACCCTATTCATCCAATACACTGGTTGATTTCAAAAACAACATTCTCGGACTGCAGCAGGTGTATCTGGGAGTTGACGGAAGTAAGGGTATACACAATTTGGTTGCTGCAAAAAACCTCCAGCTTGATCAGGAAATCCAGAAACAGATGACCGCCGCCATCAATTCTTTCAACAACATTACCGAACGCTATGAGGAAGCCATCTTCAATCAGCGATCACTGGTGAAACAAACCATGGATCAGCTGGACGCCTTGAACGAAAGGCTGGAAAACGACCTGAAGCCTTTTATCATCCAATATATCAAAGACTGAATTCAGCTATGAAAAAGTTATTTTTTCTTATCTTAATCAGTCTGACCGTAATTTCCCTGAGTCGTTGTCACAAGGCTGTACTGGCTCCTGAATCATCATATGATGACCGTTTGAGCGGAGGAAAAGCAACCGTGTTTGATGAATCTTCACATGCATTTACGCACAATATTGATGGACTGAATGTGAGGGACCAGCGCATACATGAACTCGGTGATCAGGCATTTGAAGTAAAATTCGTGGCTGCTCCCGCACCTGTATTCGGAGGTCTCGGCTCTATTTTTAATAATGTGTCCTGTATCAACTGCCATCGTAACGATGGGAGCGGATTTCCTTCCACCGGTTCTGCTACCTCCGGTTTATTGATGCGCATCAGCCAGGCAGGTACGGATCCGCATGGAGGCGCGCTGGCTGTGAATGGAC
>JBGPBW010000126.1:0-13637 GCA_041481385.1 Puia sp. | reverse complement strand
TACAAAATCTTAAGAGGTTCACGCTACATACAGCGTATTGTCAGGCAACAGGAGCTGAAACCCTTCCAGTTTTTGTGTAACAAAAATTAAAGAAATATTTAGCTGTTCAGCATAAGTGGCATAACCAGCATCAACAGGTCTTCCGCTTTATCCTGGTCCACAGGTTTTATAATACCCGCTTTTGTTGGTGTAGACAATTCAATCCTGATTTCATCGGATGCGGTAGCATTCATCATTTCGATAAGAAATCTGGCATTGAAAGCAATGGACATGTCCTCTCCCGTGTACTGGCATTTCATTCTTTCGTTTCCTTCAAATGAGAAATCGATGTCCTGAGCGGCCAGTTGAAGTTCACTCCCATGTATACTTAGCACGATTTGGTTTGTGCTCTTATTGCTGAAAACACTTACGCGACGTAGGGATCCCTGAAAATCGCTGCGGCTTACCGTTAGTTTGTACGGATTGTCTGCCGGGATCACCACTTTGTAGTCCGGAAAACGCGCGTCGATCAGGCGGCAGCTCATCTGTAATCCGCCGAAATTCGCAAAAAGGTGATTGCTGTTGTAGGTGAGTTTGACGTGTTCATCTGAAGCAGGCAGAGCCGACTTCAATAAATTCAGTGGTTTTTTTGGAACGATCAGTGATTCAGTCTTAGCACAGGTAATATCCGAACGTTTGTACTTGATCAGCCTGTGAGCGTCAGTGGCTACAAACTGAATGGACGCAGGACTCATTTCAATCAGCACACCCGTCATGGCTGGCCGCAAATCGTCGTTGCTTACCGCGAATAAGGATTTATTAATGGCTGTCGCCAGTACAGATGCCGGAATTTCAAATGAGGTCGTTTCGTCTGCAGACGGGTCTTTGGGAAAATTATCCGGATTCTCTCCCATCACTTTATATTTTCCATTGTCGCTGGTAATTTCAACAGAAAACTGTTTATCGATCGTAAAAGCCAGGGGCTGATCCGCAATATTTTTCAGGGAATCCAGGAGGATTTTCGCCGGAATGCAGACCTTACCCGTATCCTTGGCTTCCACTTCCAGATGCACTTTCATCACGGTTTCCAGGTCGGTAGCTGCAATGGTGAGTTTGTTCTTTTCCACTTCAAACAAAAAATCTTCCAATATGGGCAGAACGGTATTGGCACTGATGACACCGCTGATCTGCTGCAAATGTTTTAATAAAGCCGAGGACGAAACAATAAACTTCATGAATCAGGACTTTGGGACGAAACTACTGATTTTTTTGGTAGAGCGGGGGCCGATTATCGTAGGGTTAATAACCCTGATAATAACTTGTGTATTTTTTTATATTTGGGTCTATGGCTTCATCCCGCTCTTCATATTCCACCGGGAGAACTTCACCCGAAAAAGCCCTGCAAAAATTAAAACATTTTTGCGGATACCAGGAACGTAGTCACGCGGAAGCCCGGCAAAAGCTCTATGCTTTGGGTTTATTCAAAAAGGAAGTGGAGGAACTGATCTACCGCCTGATTGAAGAAGAATATCTTAATGAAGAGCGATTTGCCCGCCTGTTCGCTTCCGGGAAATCGCGTATCCGGGGCTGGGGTAAACAAAAGATCCGTCATGAATTACGTCAAAAAGGTATCAGCGCATTTTGCATAACCCAGGCGCTGAATGCACTGGATGAAACGGAATACGCTGCCGGTTTCGAACGTATGGCCCGTAAAAAATGGGCTGCCCTACGATCGGAAAAGAATATTTTTGTCAGGAAAAATAAATGGCAGCAATTTCTCCTGCAAAGAGGTTATGAGCCTGCCATGATCAAATCCTGGTCTTTTCCGGATGAACTTGAATCCGGAACTGCGGCAGATTAATCGATTCATATGTCCATACTCCGGATTTCCATCGTACAGACCCCACTACACTGGGAAGACAAGAAAGCCAATCTGGATATGCTGGAAAAACAAATTACAGCCATCCCGGAAAAACCAGGGCTGATCGTACTTCCCGAAATGTTCAGTACCGGTTTCAGTATGAATAAAGAAATGCTGGCGGAGACTATGGACGGACCCACGGTTCAATGGATGAAAGAAACGGCGGCAAAAAAATCATCCATCCTGACAGGAAGTTTCATCGCCAAGGAACTTCAAGATGGTATCCCGGTTTATTTTAACCGCCTTGTCTGGATGCTGCCTTCCGGTGAACTTGGCTACTATGATAAGCGTCACCTGTTTGCCTATGGTAAGGAAGACCAGCATTATAGTTCTGGGCAAAAACGGTTTATCGCCTCGGTAAATGGCTGGAAGGTAAACCTCCAGATCTGTTACGACCTGCGCTTCCCCGTATGGATACGCCAGTCAAAAGAGTCTCAAGCTGGCGCCCGTCCCGAATACGATTTGCTGGTATTCGTTGCCAACTGGCCGGTGGCCAGGGCACATGCCTGGCGAACGCTGTTGACTGCCAGGGCCATCGAGAACCAGTGTTATGTGATTGGCGTAAATCGTACGGGGACCGATGGTCGCGGATTGCAGTATGGTGGTGAATCAATGTTATTAGGGCCACTGGGTGAACCGATTAAAATAATGGGAGCCGATGCTGAAATATTTTCGCATACCCTGGATCGTGAGCATTTAGAAGAAACCAGGTCAAAGTTTCCTTTCTGGCGGGATGCTGACGGGTTTTTCATTCAACCATAATACATGAAGCAGGCATACCTCGCAGACGAAATTTTTACCGGAACAAAAACGTTGTCAGGAAAAGTATTATTAACGGAAAATAACAGGGTCACCGGCATAGAGGCGGCAGGAGTGCTGCCCACGGGTTATGAACTACATTCCTTTCCGGGCTGCCTGATCGCACCCGCCTTTATAGATCTTCAAATCTATGGTGGTAATGGCAAATTATTTTCCCATTCCCTGGATGCGGAATCCCTCGACGCGACCAGGGCTTACTGTGCCGCGGGCGGGTCTTCACATTTTATGATCACCATGGCGACCAATTCCATGGAAAATTTTTATAAAGGAATTGATGCCGTGCGCAGCTTTCAGGCTTCGGGTAAAAAAGGATTATTGGGTCTTCATCTCGAAGGGCCCTGGATAAGTCCCGCAAAAAAAGGTGCACATATCGAAGCGTTTATAAAAAAGCCAACCCTTGCGGAAGTAAAAGTTTTACTGGAAAAGGGCAGGGACGTAGTGCGCATGATCACGTTGGCTCCCGAACAATGTGATAATACCATTATTCAGGAACTGCTGGATAATGGAATCCTGGTTTCTGCGGGGCATAGTAATGCAAACTATGCCAGAGCCCAGGAGGTATTCAACCTGGGTGTCCCTGCTGCCACCCATCTGTTCAATGCCATGTCCCCTTTGCAGGGAAGAGAACCTGGTATGGTGGGTGCTATCTATGACGATCACCGGGTAATGTCGAGTATCATTTGCGATGGCGTGCATGTTGATTTTGCTTCCGTCCGCATTAGTAAAAAAATAATGGGAGACCGCTTATTCTTTATCACGGATGCGGTAACTGAAATCCGGGAAGGTAACTACAAACACATTTTTAAGGGCGACCGGTATACATTACCTGATGGTACCCTTTCCGGATCCTGTATGACCATGACCTCCACTTTTAAAAATGCTGTGACAAAAGCGGGAATAGCACTTGAAGAGGCATTAAAAATGTGCTCGCTTTATCCTGCGAACCTGCTGAAAAATCCTTCTATCGGCAGGATTGAAAGCGGACTACCTGCAGCATTTATTATTCTGCATAGGGAAACACTGGATCTGGTATCCTCAGTGTTTTAATGATTGCAGTCGCTCGATCATGTAATTTTCCGTTCCCGGTGTCCAGCCGGACTGTTCATATATGATTTCATTTTTAAAAATAATCATACTCTGCGGGAGATTATTCGAATGCAGGGCCCTGCGCAGGTCACCGTAGAGGTCGTCATAAGCCTCGAACGTCCATCCATTCATATTATAGGTAGGCCGGAACCGACTTGTCATTCTGCCTTCATCTGAAGATATTGCCATAAATCGAAATGGCACCAGCTTTTGCCATTGTTCCAGGTTGGTGTTTATGGAATTCAACTCCGTGATACTTTCTTCTGATTCCACTGACCAGAAACAAATCATAAAGAGAGAATCTTTTTTCGCAAATGAAGAAAAGGTTGCAATCTTTCCCTGCAGGGATTTGAGTCTTGCCAGTTGAAGGGAGTCCTGACCAGCCGCAGTCAATGAAAACATCACCAGGGCAATCACACAGATTGATTTCATATTTTTCATTTATTTTCCGTTACGTGCCCGGACAGACTGTCCTGTTCTGCGATGAGTTCCTTTACTTTCATGGCTTTGAAATCAACTCCGTCACGGATGGCTTCAACGCTCGGAACTGCCCAGACGTCTGGCATAATTCCCCTTCCATTTTTGATCCGGTCCTTATCAATAACCATCCTGAAGCGGGGAAGCCGGAAACGCAGTCCTGTATTCGGGAGCGTAACATCGGGAATGATCCAGGCCGTATTGCCATAATAACCACCACCTGTTTCTTCGCCGACAAGGGTTACATTTTTCTGGCCTTTCAGGTCACCGGCAAATAAGGTGGTCGCAGAAAATGAGTTCCCGCCGATCAGAATATAAACCTGGCCGTCATAATGATATTTTTTCTTTGGCGAATTGTAGTGTTTTTCAAAATATCGGAAATGATATTTTCCATCTTTCCCCTTTCTGGTGACTACGCTGATCAGCATGCCATGCCAAAAACTTTTCTGTATATATTTTTTATATTCGGATGGCGGTTTGATGGTATATAATGAGTCTGCGAGCCTGAACGGGTGATCGATGATATAGCGGGTGAGCAGAGTGGAAAGTCCTGCATCGCCACCCCCATTGGACCTGACATCGATAACCAGGTTTTTGATATGGTCCTTCTCCAATTCCTTAAACGATCTTTTAAAAAATCTCTTCAGGTGATTTGTCCGGTCGAAAGTTGCGACCGTCATGTATCCGGTTTTCATAACGGTATCCAGTTGAAGGTTTACCGATGGCAGGAACACCCGGGGTTTGTCTTTTTTCTTTCCGGATCCCCTTGAAGGCGGACCATGGTTCAGGGTTTTCTTATCCATGGTATCCGCCTTGAAATCATAAGGTCGTGCCCAAGTCTGGCTTTCGAGACCCAGGTTGTCAATATAATGAATGTCGATGGAATCTGTTAGGCCCAATACATTTTTGTACAGATTCGCAAATGCAAAACCGGTACTCAGGCTTTGGTATTTACCATTCGAACTAAATCCATCTGTGGTGATATAGTTGAACAAGGTGTCAGTCAAAGCACGCACGTTGTATCCATTGATCGATATCACCTGGGTGCCCCTTTGCAACAGGGGATCATTTTTTCGCAGATTGGCGGTAATCACCATCGTATCCGACCAGAATTTTATCGCAAAAGGAAAGGCTTTTGAGAAAGCGGTATCAACATATTTACTAAACGCTTTAGATCCTTTCATGCTGGTGTGACCGCAATCAATTTTTGAAATCACGTAAGCGAGTAAGTCGCGAAACTGGATTTCCGTCATGGAGTCGTTTAGCGATTTATATCCCTCATCAAAATAATAATCCATGCTGTCTTTGGATGTATACCAGTAAATGCTGGGATGGGACGTTTCCAGAATACGACGAAACAGGATATAATCCGTCTGGATCTTTGCAGGCGAGTACTTTCTTTGCGGATCATATGTTTTCAGGGAAGAGGAACAGGACATGGCCATGCAGCAGGCTGCACAAATCCACAACGCGGTTTTCAGTTTCCGGATCTTCCTCAAACAATACCAAATACTCATTTTATAAATGCGTTCCAGCCCTGGGCTGTAATATCAAATTTATTTCCTCCCTTGGTTAGAATTTTTTTTCCTTCTTCGGGATCTGTCATATAACCTAAAACACTGATATTTTCATTCAACACCAGTTTTTCATAATCTTCTGGTTTTACAGTAAAAAGCAGCTCATAATCTTCTCCGCCGCTTAGCGCACATGCAGTGGGATCCAGTTCGAATTTATACGCTGCATTCCGGGTTTCTTCTGCAATTGGGATTTTTTCTTCATAAAGCACGCAGCCAACTCCGCTTTGTTTACAGAGATGCAGGATCTCTGAACTCAATCCGTCGCTGATATCCATCATTGCGGTGGGTTTGATCTCCTCCTGTTCCAGAAATTCAATGGTTTTTTTTGCTGCCTCCGGTTTAAGCATCCGCCCGATGACATATTTTTCACCTTCCAGATCAGGCCGGATATTTGGATTTTCAAGAAAAATCTTTTTCTCCCGCTCCAAAAAAACCAATCCCAGGTAAGCTGCGCCCAGATCGCCGCTGCAGCAGAGCAGGTCACCTTTTCGCGCAGTCGATCTTTGAACAAACTGATCTGGCGTTACTTCCCCGATTGCTGTAATCGAAATAATAAACCCCTTCTGGGAGGAACTGGTGTCGCCTCCTACCAGGTCGACTTCATATTTCTCGCATGCCGCATAAACCCCTTCATAAAATTCATCCAAGGCTTCCAGGCTAAACCGGTTACTGAAAGCCAGTGAAATCAGCAACTGCGTTGGCGTTGCGTTCATCGCATAAATATCACTGAGGTTGGCAATAACCGCTTTATAACCCAGGTGCATAAGCGGTGTGTAGATCAGGTCAAAATGAATATTTTCCACAAGCATATCCGTGGAGATAACGGTTTGTTTGCCCAAGTGGTCAATTACCGCGGCATCGTCGCCAACACCCAGAATGGTAGAGGCGTTCTTTATTTCGATGTTTCTGGTGAGGTGATCGATGAGACCAAATTCACCCAGGGAAGTAATTTCTGTTCGCGGTTCCATTAATTATCATTTATTCGATATGCTGGGTCATTCCGGTAAACTGCCGTCTATCCAACGAAGTAACTCCTCATGTATTTTACCATTGGTCGCAACAATCTGCGGTTGATACGGGGAATAGGCCAATCCGCTGAAATCGGTCACTTTACCTCCCGACTCCTGAACAATTAAAAAACCAGCCGCGCTATCCCAGGCATTTAGTTTATGCTCATAAAATCCATCAAACCTTCCGGCAGCAACCCAGCACAAATCCATGGCTGCAGAACCGAGCCTCCTCACCGGAATGCCCTTTCTGATCAAACGTGAAAAAACTTCCAGTGGCCCGTTGGGCTGATCCAG
The DNA here is from genome assembly GCA_041481385.1 of Puia sp. Taxonomy (GTDB): domain Bacteria; phylum Bacteroidota; class Bacteroidia; order Chitinophagales; family Chitinophagaceae; genus Puia. The sequence goes on along the minus strand of JBGPBW010000126.1, from coordinate 6,474 downwards.
GTAGGTATAGGGGAACCCCGTGACCAAACAGGCTTTTTCAACCTTAGATTCCGCTGATACCTGAAGAGTCCTATTATTTAACGTTGCCCCGTATCCTTTTTGTGCAAAATAAAACTCGTTGAAAAAAGGATTATAAACCGCGCCCATCTGTATTTCTCCATCCTGTTCAAGGCCGATCGACACACAGCAGAGTGGAAGACCATGGGCAAAATTTACCGTGCCGTCCAAAGGGTCGATGATCCACTTGTATGGGGAAGAAGTCGGCATATCGCCGGACTCTTCACTCAGAATATAGTGGTCGGGATAGTCATGGCGTATGATTTCCATGATCGCTTTTTCCGCGGCGTGGTCAGCTTCGGTTACGAGATTGTTTACTCCTTCTTTATTCGATATCTGGAAATTACTGCCATAATACTCCTTCAGAATACCGCCGGCCCTTTCAGCGGCCTTAATCAAGGTGGTTTTTAACATCCGGCAAAGATAATAAAGCCATGGCTTCGCAGCGATCGAACGACAGGGAGGAACATTTTGCCGGGTACCCGAAAAAATCGTACTTCGTGCCAATGTAAACCCAGATGATTCTTTCGGTTGTCATCGTCAGTTACAATGTTAAATTTTTCCTGGAACAGTGTCTTTCTTCTGTAAAAAAGGCGATAGGGGAGAGTTCTCTACTCCGGGGCCAGACGGAAGTATTTGTGGTGGATAATGCATCCACCGACGGAACTGTTCTATTTCTGCAGCCGCTTTTTCCCGGATTCCATTTTATTCAAAACGCAGAAAACATAGGTTTTGCCAGGGCGAATAATCAGGTTGCCGGTCTGTGTTCCGGTGAATACCTGTTGTTTCTAAATCCTGATACCATACTGGCTGAAGACAGTCTGGAAAGTTGTATTTCCTTTTTCGGCACCAAACCCGATGCCGGGGCGATCGGGGTGCGTATGGTGGACGGTGCCGGCAGATTTCTGAAAGAATCCAAACGTGGGTTTCCGGGAGCATGGGCCTCTTTTTTTAAGATGACCGGTTTCACCCGGCTATTTCCCGGTTCTAAAATTTTTTCATCTTACTATATGGGTTACCTGGACGAAAAAAATTCCCATGCGGTCGATATTTTATCGGGGGCATACCTGATGACCCAAAAAAGCATATTCGATAAAACAGGCGGGTTCGATGAACAGTTTTTTATGTATGGAGAAGACATTGACCTGAGTTACCGGATTTACCTGGAAGGATATCAAAATTATTATTTTGCGGATACAACCATTATACATTTCAAAGGAGAAAGCACGAGCCGGGATTTTCGCTATTTAAAAATGTTTTATGGCGCAATGATCCTGTTCATGAAAAAACATTTCAAAGGATTCGGTTCATCCATCAGTCTGTTTCTCCTGACCCTGGCTGTGAAATCGCATCAGATGGTGGCTTATATTTTTAGGCGGAACCATAAGAAAGAACGGACCGCCCGCATTGGTGGATTAACGACAATTGTCAGGGGTGATTCGAAGGCCCAGGAAAAATGGAATCGTCTGCTGGATAATCAAAATATACCCATTGCAAGGGATGGGGATGAAAAAGTAATAATATTTTGTGAAGGCGCCTTATTGTCCTGGAAAGATATTATAAAAGAAATTGCAGAACATCCGGATGGTGCAGTTTATTTATTCCACGGATTGAATACCCATGCCGCCGTCAGTAGCTATTCCAGCCGGTTACGGGGCGAGGTTTTTGAAGTCTAAATTTACCTGAGAAAATTACCTGGCGAAAATCAGAACTTTGTACCATTAATTAATAGGGCATGCCGAATTTAAATGATATCAAAAACCTGTTGCAGAATAACCGCATCACGGAATTCGTAAAGCTGAGCAAACTTTCATCAAGGGATATTATTGAATTCACCAACAAGTATACGAATTGGGCGGGCAAACTTTTCCAGCATCTTGATGTAAAACATGCTGCGCGTGTTTTTAAATATCTGCGAAAAAAGAAACAGGAAATCATCATCCGGTCCCTGCCGGATGAGAAAGCCGCTGAATTATTAAATGCACTGCAGCCGGACGACAGAACCGCTTTCCTGGGTCTGCTGCCCGGAAATGCCGTCAAGGAACTTTTAAAAATCCTACCGGTAGAAACCAGGGCCGAGACCCTGAAACTGCTCGGTTATCCAGAGGGTTCGGTAGGCAGACTGATGACGCCGGATTATCTGGCCATCAAATCGGAGGATTCGGTTCAGCAGGTGCTGGATATTATCCGCCAGCGCGGCCAGGCAGCTGAAACCCTGAATTTTGTTTTTGTGATAGATGACAAAGGTGTATTGATTGACGACATTAATATCAAAGAATTTCTCATTGTAGATCCATCCACGCCGGTAGAAAAATTAATGGACCGTTTGTATATCGCACTTCATGTAAATGACGCGCAGACTGAAACCATTTCGGTTTTTAGAAATAACAGCCGCTTCGCACTTCCGGTCATTAACGAATCGGGCGTGCTGCTCGGCATCGTTACTTCAGATGATGTACTCAGACTTGCGGAAAAAGAAAATACACGTGAAATTCAAAGGATCGGTGGTTCCGAAGCACTGGAAGAACCCTACACGACAATTAGTTTCAGCCATCTCGTAAAAAAAAGAGCCGGCTGGTTGGTTATATTATTCCTGGGAGAAATGCTAACGGCCACGGCCATGGGGTTTTTTGAAGGCGAAATCAGTCAGGCAGTGGTATTGGCCTTGTTTATCCCTTTGATTATCTCCAGTGGCGGAAATTCCGGATCTCAGGCATCTTCCATAATCATCCGAGCAATGGCGCTTGGTGAAATCAAATTCAGGGACTGGTGGTACGTCATGCGCAAGGAAATATTTTCAGGTCTGGTGTTGGGTTCGATTCTCGGTTTTGTAGGACTCATGCGCATTTTTATATGGCAGCGTTTCCATTTTTATAATTATGGGGAGCATTGGAAACTGGTCGGATTTACTGTTGGCTTCTCCCTGCTGGGCGTGGTTTTGTGGGGAACCATTTCAGGGTCCATGCTGCCTATCCTGCTTAAAAAACTCGGTGCCGACCCGGCTGCATCATCAGCCCCGTTTGTCGCAACACTCGTAGATGTTACCGGGTTAATCATCTATTTTTCAGTAGCGACACTTATTTTGAGAGGAACCTTGCTTTAGGCGTTGCCTAAAGCAAATTTGAAAAATTGGAAATGGATTCCCTTCACGCTTTCGGCTTTAAATTTTGCGCTTTGTAAACCGGCACGGTGCTGCAGGGTTCGCCATAAAAGATACTCTTAACGACCGGTCTTAGTCGTTTAGTGATTTCCAGATAAGCAAAGTCGCCGACAGGCTTGTCTCCGCAACCCTTGATCACAACGCGCTTGTCCCGGTAATTTTCCGGATCCAAATTGTGAATACGATCCGTAATCAACTGGCGTATCACTGCTGTTTCATCCCCCATGATGATTTCCCTGGCAAAGGGCTGAAGATAACTGGTGACCAGCATATAAGCCCAAACGGGAATTACAGCGTCTGCAGAGCAAAACACGCCGACAATATCATTGGTATAAACAGTCCAGTCCGTAGCCAGCAAAGCTTCACGAAAATCTTTTTCTTTCAGGATCAGTTCCATAAAAAGAAAGGGCTTAAGATCAAAAATCCGGATTTTCTCTTCAGGATAGAATTGTTCCAGATCCAGGGTCAGCAATTCACTTTGGCTGATTTTATTTATGATTTCTTCCGGCATAAGATTCTAAAGTTACGAATTCATGAGATGGTTAAAAACTGAGGAAACAAGGATTAACACTTCAAAAAATCCGCTTCTTTGAATGAACGACGGAAAAGATTCGGCTTCAACTAAAAAAGCGGGACGGCCCGCTTTAATAATGATTTTTTGGAGAAATTGTTTAGAGAAATTTACTCCGGTCGTCTTCGATTTTTGCTTTTTTCTTTAACGCGTCAGTACCTGCGCGCTGAATGAGAGATTCCTGCGACTGCAGCATGGACCGTCTGGCCTGTTCCACATCAACGTTATAATTAGCCTTTGCGCTCACGTTATCCACTTTAATTACGAATATTCCGTCGTTTCCACCCACCGGGGAAGAAATGGGTTTTCCTATTAATTGCTTATCAAAAGAATAACCAACTACTTTCGGCTCAAGACCTAAATTGGGTATATACGGAGATGAAAACTGAAGGCTGTCGGCCTTGCTTACGGGTTGGCCCGTAGCAGATGCCACAGATTCAATATTGGCAGCAGTTCCTATTTTGACAGCGATAAGCTCCTCTTTTTTCTGGTTTCTTAAAATGGGTTCAATCATGGCCTTCACCCTGGTCAGACCCATGGTGCCTTTGTGATTTATTTCAGTAAGGATGGCTACAATATATTTATCGCCAACCGAAAATGATTCAGAAACCTCGCCAAGTTTGGCAGAGTAAATCCATCGAACCAGCGCGCGGCTGGATCCGATCCCCTGTATATTGAAATCTGTTGGTTTTACTTCCGGACTCGCTGCCGAATTCAGATTGCCCTTTTTTACACCCGCATCAAAGGAGGCCTTGTCCCTGTTTTCACCCGCAAACTGACTTGCAAGACCGGAGGCATTTTGATCCGTCTCCTGGCTGGGTTCAATACGGCGGGCGAAATAGGCAATTTTATAAGCCGGTTCGAAATTCTTCTGATCGAGTATTTCCACCAGATGATAACCGAATTGAGTCTTTACGATTTTCATCTCCCCTTTTTTGCCATTAAACGCAAAATCACCAAACTCCTTGACCATCTGGCCCTGACCGAAATATCCCAGGTCACCCCCTTTGATTCGACTGCCCTCATCGTCGGAGAAAGCTAAAGCCACGCTGTCAAAATGCTTGCCGTGATCAATCATGGTCTTTAGGCTATCGATCCTGCGTTTAGCAGTACTATCATCAAGTTTAGGCTGGTTTGTTTTGGGGTCATTTAAAGCAACGAGTATATGACGTGCATGTACAGAATCCGGAAGGGTTTTAATATCCATAATCCTGGCCAATTCAAAATTGGGTCCATCCAGATAGGGTCCTGCTACGCCTCCGACAGGTAAAACCGTAATCGAATCTTTACGGGCACCGGAAATTCTGGACTTAGGTACAAAAGCGTCAGTGTAATTTTTTTCCGTACCGTTTTTAGCAAGGAAAGATTCTACATCCTTGGTAGTGGTGAATTCTGGTTTAAGGGATTGAACCTGCTGAAAAACAGATGCACTATCACCGGAAGTGGGTGCGGCGCTGAAACTGATATAACTGATGGTGCGGGATTCTTCCTGCGCAAATTGATTTTTATGATCGTCCAGATAGGTTTGAATTTCCGCATCTGATATGTGAATGGTGCTGTCAGAAATTGTCTGGTAGGGAATTCTTACAAAATTAATCGATGCGATCTGGCTGTTATCAGCATTTGTCTTTTCGATCATCCATTTGGGTACGTAAGTAGTTTGGGCTATCAGGGAAATATACTTTTCTCTTTGTCTCATTTTTACGAATTGCGGAAGTGCCTGCTCAAAGAAATTCTGAGCCATGGCATAATTCTGATCCGATTTCCGGTTTCCCTTATAAATTGCCCTGAGTTGGTTGATACGTGAAGCTGCCTGCTGAGCATCAAACTGACCAGTATTGGGATCTGTGAACGCCCTTCTTATTTCCTGGACAGCATTAGGACCAACCAACATATCATTTAACTCCTTGTCGCCGACGTCAATGCCCAGTTTTTCGTATTCTGTATTCAGGACGGCATTATCCTCAAACTGTTTCCATACATCTTCTCTGATATTCTGGGTGAGCATATCATTAACCGGATAACCCTGACTTTTATACTGGTCTTCGCGCTCTGAAACCTGTTTCTGATATTCTGAAAAGTCGAGTTTTTCTCCGTTTACCGAACCTATGACACCAGAAGTGGATCCGGCCATGCGCCGGCCGCCAACAGAAGCGTCCATTAAAAGAAATCCGATCAAACTCACGGCAATTAGTCCGAATACGAGCCAAGCTGCTTTATCCCTTATTTTCTGAATGATAGACATATATATATAGTCGGTTTTTTGGAAAAGATGGCAAAAATAGCTTAAAATTGGTTATGAACAAATTGTGCAAAACAAGCAAACGCGCGCGGGCGCTCACTAAAATGGCATTTCTTTGTTCAAGTAAAGACATCCGTTGATTTAACGGTAAAAAGTCCGTGAAACAACGGGGACGAAGTGGAACGTTTCTACACACAGGACCGGGTATAACCCCGCATTAAGGTGGAAAAACACGGTTTTCTCTCCCGGTTTTATGTGAAAGGAATGAGAACAGATTCATTTTAAGGCGGTCTGTTTCAGAAATCAGTGAACAAAGACCTGTTTGTTCGGTTTTTAATTATGATCCTGTTATTAAGTATTTTTCCAGATCCTGCTTTTTCTGTTCGGATGTGGAATTCAGAAAACTTCAATAACAGTGGTCATTCCAGGCTGTGGAGAGATGGT
>JBGPBW010000125.1:0-13959 GCA_041481385.1 Puia sp. | reverse complement strand
GATTAAGTTTTAATGATGGTGAAAGATTAACGTTTAAGTCTCCCCCTATTTTAAACGGGTAATTGACGGACTGACCGGTTGAGTCATTAAAACCACCGAGCCCGTATGGTTTCAGTTCAAATCTTTTAGCGTATGTTATATTTTTCAATCCACTTAATGAGCCGGCATTTATTAAGCAAAAAATAGAGCAGTCCCTTGACCAACCCTTCCACAATACCTGTTCTTGTTTGTAACGGATATTACGTTCAAAATTAATCGACCAGTTGTATAGTGAATCGTCTCTGAATTGTAAGCTGTTGAACGGGATTTCTATTTCAGCGAACCAGCCTTCGCCGGTAACCGAAGTCCGGACATCCCAGACCCCGTTCCAGTCTTCATTCCCCTGGTCATTTTCTGATATTAACAGATCCGCCCGGGCACCGTTGGGATTGATGATATAGAGATATCCATTTCGCCGGTCACTATAAGGGGAAAGTGCTATTTTGAAATTGTCATCTTCATCAAAGATGAAATCCCTTTGCATATATTTGGCGACGAGTTTATTTGCATTTTTCTGGTAACACCAGATTCCGATATAGAGCGCAGATTTATTGTAAAGGACTGCTACCTCCGTTCGCTCGGTGCCGGGTTGACCAAAATGTGGTTCGCGCTGTGAAAAGCTGGTAATATGAGTCGCCAATTTCCACTCCTCTTCATCCAGTCTGCCGTCGAGCCTAATGGGGGTATTTATAGGATAGGCGATAATTGTATCGGATCCGTTTTTTTGAGGGAATGCAGATATAGCAACGAGCAAATAAGGGAAGACCAGATAGCAGTATTTCATCCAATCTGTCATCGTGAGGCACATTTCTTTGCAACTATAACTTAATTTTTATACTTGTTCCGGATTTTAATTCTTCGTTCCCTTTCAGCACTAACGTGTCTCCCTGTTTCAATTCACCAAAAAACTCTGACTGGTCGCCCAAATTGAAGCCCGGACGAACATCAATCCAGGTGAGCGTACCATTGGAAACTTTTATCACAAATCTTTTTTCCAGCGTAGTTACAATGGCAGAACCGGGGGCTACGAAACTGGGAGAGTTTCGATAGAATGACAGTTTGACGTCCGCATAGCTGCCCGCTTTCAATTCATTTTTAACATTGGGTACTTCGAATTCCCAAATCTCTGAACGGGTTTCAGGATCTATGGACCCGGATTTTCGAACCAGTTTTACCTTGAATTTTTTATCTGGTAATGAACGGGTCGTCAATTCTCCGGTTCCCCCCAACAATATTGCGGAAGTGTAGACTTCCGGTACAGGAACCTGGAGGCGTAAAATGGAATGGTTCTCAATAATCAGGAGCGGCTTATCACCCAGCGCCCCGACATAACTGCCGACTTCAATATTACGCTGACTGATTTCACCGTCGAAGGGCGCAACGATCATCAGGTAATTATCTGTTTGATGCAAAGCGGAGGCTGAAAGAAGGGCTGCCTGGTATTCCGAACTGTCTGCCAGCATTTGGTTTTTGGTTCGTTGCCATTCGTTGGGAGCAATGACTCCTTTTTTCTGATAAGCTATATTGATGCGATCGAAATAGTCTTTACTCGATTCAAATTTAGCCTTTGCTGCCTGAACCTTTGCATTGAGCTCCTGTACCTGTGTAATTAGTTCCGGGGCCTCAATGGTGGCGAGCAACTGACCTTTTTTAACTTTCGAGCCAATATCTACATTCAGTTTCTTTATATAACCGGATACTTTTGCACGAATTTGAACTTTTTCTAAAGGAATCAGATTTCCGGGTAAGGAAACAAACTTTTTTACAGAATCTGTTTTAAGAATAAAAACCCTGATACTATCGGGTTTTGGAATATCTGTCTGGGCAGTATTTTTTTCCTGCTGTTTACATGAAATAAATAAAACCAGTAAGCCAAAAATCAACAGGCGCATAAAATCTTGTTTAAGATTGTTTTTCATAATAAGCGGAGTTTTCATCCGAAGGGTCAAAAGAAACGAGTGCAATTTTTTTCTCTCCAATGGCCCAGTCGTAAATAATTGGTAAGATGAACAAACAAAAGCAGGTGCTGACCAGCAACCCACCAATCACCGCAATACCAAGGGGTGCCGTCTGATGACCCCCCTCTCCCAATGAGAGTGACATGGGGATCATACCGGCAATCATGGCCAGGCTCGTCATGAGTATAGGTCTCAACCGGTTGGACGCGGCTTGTGCACCAATATGAACTAAGGCGGATGAACCGGATCGTATGGCCTGCGCATTTGAAATCAGTAAAACCGCGTTGGAAATCCCAATGCCCACCGCCATAATGCATCCCATGAAGGACTGGATATTCACAGTGTTACCGGTTATGAGCAATAGGGCTATGGAGCCAGTGAGAATTCCGGGTATGATGGAGATTGTGACCAATGCCAATCTCAGGGATTGGAAAAAAGCGGTTAGCATCAGGATAATGACGATGATGGCCAGCAACAATCCGGTGGAAAGTTCAAATTGCGTGTCCTCCAAAACAATGGACTGGCCCCTTAGATAGACTTTGACCCCGCCAGGCAGGGTACCGAGCCTGGATATCCTTTTTTTGATGTCAGCATTAGCCGATCCCAGATCCTGGTTCTTAATATTTGCGGTGAGTGTTACAAAACGCTGCTGGTTCATGCGGTCATATTCACCCATGCTGGTACCCTTTTTCCAGTCGGCAATATCCCGTAAGAACAGCGTTTGGTCGCCCGATTTGCCGACCGGTATCTGGTCTATTTGCTCCGGGCTATTCATCACCAGTTGGGGATATTCAACCTGTACCTGGTAGGAATTCCCGGAAGAATTATCCAGCCAGTACACCGGTTCTGTGAGCCTGCTGGATGAAGTTCCTTCTAATACTGATTTTCCGGCTGAGCTTACCGTTAGTCCGGATAACCCGGTTCTTATCCTGTCATAGTTTATCTGGATTGTGGGATAATCAAATGGCTGGGTAATCTGGACATCGCGCAGGTAGGAAAGTGAATGCAGCTCATCTTTTAATTTATCGGCAATCGTTCTGCTTTGTGCCAGATTCTTTCCCTGAACCACGATTTCAATCGGGTTATCCGCACCCATACTCATGACCTGGTTTACGAGGTCCGCCGGTTCAAAAGAAAGGACAGCTCCTGGTATGTGTCTGGTGACAGTTGAGCGGAGGGTTTCTTTGAAATTCTCGGAATTGATCCCGGAACCTTTTATGAAATTTATTTTCATAACAGACTCCTGTGGGCCGCTGGTAAACAGATATATCGGATTGATGGCATAAGTGGGTGGCTGCAGCCCCACAAAGGCAGAAGTAATGGCAACATTTCCTTTCCCGGAAATACTATCAGCCAGTGAAAGAATTTGTTTAGTCGCGTCTTCAGTTCGTTCAATCCTCGTCCCGGGAGGCATGCGAAGTCTTACTTGTACCTGGCCGGCATCTACGCTGGGAAATATTTCAGTGCCTGTGTTGCTATAACACAAAAAAAGTAGAAGCAATAATAGTAACATGGAAGCGGGTACCAGGATTTTTTTTGACTTGTCTGCTTTTTGGATGGTCCCTGCCAGTCGTATTTTATATCGCTCAATCCGGGGCGATGAATTTTGTGAAGAAACATTTTTAATCAACAGGTTTGACAAAACAGGTACCAGTGTCTGGGACAGAAGATAAGAAGCGATCATGGCAAAACCCACGGCCATGGACAGCGGAAGAAACATCGATCGGGGAAGGCCTGACATAAAAAGAGAAGGTACAAAGACAGCCAGAATGCTCATCAGTATCAGCAGTTTTGCCGTAGCAATTTCCCGGCAGGCATCCCAGATGGCAATGGCTTTAGATTTGCCCAGTTCCAGGTGATGATGGATGTTTTCGATGGTTACGGTGGACTCATCCACCAACACACCGACGGCGAGTGCCAATCCACCCAGTGTCATGATATTGATGGTCTGTCCGGTTATATATAGACAGATAACCGCGGTCAGCATCGACAGGGGGATATTGATAATGACGATCAACGCGCTTCGTTGGTCTTTCAGGAACAATCCGACCATGAGACCGGTGAGCATAGCACCCAGCAGGCCTTCTATCAACAGGTTCCGGAGTGCATTGGTTACATAGCCGGACTGATCAAAGGCATAGGATATTTTTATATCGTCGGGAATAGCAGCCTGCATATCAGGCAATGCCTTCTTAATAGACTGAACCACATCGAGTGTGGAAGCGTCTGCCCGTTTGGTGACCGGAATATAAACCGATCTTTTGCCATTGATCAAAGCATATCCTGTTGTAACATCTGCGCCGTTGTTCACGGTTGCTAAATCACGGACAAAAACCGTCGTCTGATCTGATTTTTTAACAACAACATTTTCCAACTCCTTAAAGTTGTCTACAACGCTGTTGGAAGGAGTGATAAAAGAGTTATTGCCCATCAGGATATTTCCGGCAGGAATGATCGTATTATTTTGAGCTATAGCAGTAACCAGTTCATCGGCCGTGATATTATAACTCCTGAGTCTTTCCGGATCGGCTTTAATAATTACCGTTCGTTGATTTCCTCCAAAGGGAGGCGGCGCAGACACACCTGGCAATCCCGCAAACATCGGTCTCACTTTAAACAAAGCCAGATCCTGTATTTCATTTAGGGAGCGGGTCTCGCTGCTGAATACCAGTTGTCCCACCGGAACCGATCCGGCATCATATCGCATGATAAAAGGAGGCAATGTGCCCGGCGGCATAAAAGAACGTGCCCGGGTTGCGTAAGAAACGACTTCTGCCATGGCGGCCGCCATATTCGTTCCTTCCTGAAACTGTAATTTTATTAAAGAAAGCCCTTGAATGGATTTGCTTTCTACAGCCTTAATACCGGTGATATATAAAAAATGGTATTCGTAATAGGAAGTAATAAAGCCTTCCATCTGCTGGGGTGACAGTCCACCGTAGGTTTGAGCCACATAAATGGTCGGAGCATTAATAGCCGGGAAAATGTCTATTGAAGATTTCCGAATGGCTAGTACGGAAAACAAGAGTATGGCAGCTACCCCGACAAATACGGTCCATGGTTTTCTTAAAGCAAGCTGAATTAATCGGATCATATCGAATTACTTTATTTGCTGCAGGAAAATATTTTCATTCCCTTTTACTGCCGCCTGCAGCAGCAAACCCTTCCACAGGTCCCAATAGGCACGTTTTAAATCCAGCTCCGCTTTAAACAAATTATACTGGGCCTGTATGAGATCGGAAAAATTCACGAGACCGGAAGTGTATCGTGTATCCATCGCATCAAAAGCATATGTAGCTGAAACCAGTTGCAATTCGGATTCCCGGGCGACTGCCATACTATTTTTCAAAGTGGTGATATTGATCTGCTGCTGGTAGTAGAGACTATTTTCCATATTCGCAATTTGCTCTTCCGATGCCTGTGATAATAAGTTTTGTTCACTCAACTGCCTTTTCACTTCTCCATATTTCATGATGGGAAAGCTCAATTGTAAGCCTGCTCCATAATTATATTTACTGAGACCCATACCCTCCCAGGTTTTTATTGTCCCGTTGTTTTCAAAGCCCGATCCGCGAGCGAAGGCGGTTCCCCATACAGAAAGTTTGGGCAGGAAGGATTTTTTTAGAACATCTTCTTTGGACCTGTCATAAGTCAGTTGGCTTTGTGCATATAATACGGATGGGTGGTTACCAAACCGATTGTCTTCCGTAAATGATAAGTTCGGGATACGATGAAGAAAGGCAGTATCTGCCGGCACAGGTAGCGAACGGATTAAAAGAAACTGTGCCAGAGTCAGCTGTTCGGTTTCCAAGTTTTTTTTTGCATTCATCCATTCGATCTTTGCCTTGGAAACCTCTGACAAAAACAGGGCGGAGTCCACACCCGGTTTAATACCGCTGCTGGTTAACTCGATGCTTTGCCGGAGATTTTCCCTTACCCGTTCCAGGTTAATCTCACTTACCCGGACTATGTCATAAGCGAGTATTAAATCGAGATAGATACTGGCCAGGCTGATATTCTGATTAAAAACATCTTGTTTCAGACTGGCGGATTGAGTGCCTGTCAATGCGATGGAGGAATTAATTTGCGCATTGCGCATACCGAAAGTAACAGCCTGCCAGTTGAGAAGCAGGGAAGCTGCGCTGCCCGTGGCAGCTGTATAAATATTACTGGCAGAGACAGGACCGGTCATTGGTAAAATACCATAAGGATAAAACTGACCTGTCAGATTATTGGCGGTGGAAATATTGGCCTGGTAGCTGGCGTCAATCGTTGGCGCGCGATTATATTTAATGACTTCCGTATTTTTTTGAGAAGCCTGAACCTCCAGTCGCCGGCTTTTTATCAGTGGATATCGTTGTTCGGCCAGTTGTAGTACGTCGGTTAAGTGAACAAGGGTATCTGATAAAGATTGCGTGTGGGCGGCCTGACAAGAAAGAATGAGCAGAATAGGTAAGGAGTTCCGGAATTTAAATATGCTTGGTTTTTTTGTTTTTCCCATATTCAGATAGATTGTTGCCAGGTATGCCTTTCGGAACTAGCGTATTTCGCCCAGCTATACAGTGCGTCGTATATTTTTAAACCCTCCTCGAGTTGCTGGTAGTCGTCCCGATAATTATGCGAAAGTCCAGCCGATATGGCCCAGAGACCGGCGCTTTGAGGTGCCAAGCCGAAATTGTCCGTATCCGCTCCGCGCACAATAGCCGCGATTTGAAATAGCGCCGCATCGGTCAGTTGATATTTATGAAGGATATAGTCGAAAGTACATTCTTCCCCATAATGTGAATACTCAGCGCCTGGTATATCATAGGCGATCGCATTCAATGTCGATGCTTTTTCGAAAACCTCTTCTTTGGGAACATATATGAATTCCGCATCCGGATCGACGAATCTTTTGATAAGCCAGGGACAGGCAATACGATCTATTTTCGGCCGTTCGCGTGTTATCCATTTACTCATGATATTTTTTATTTTTTAGTGGTATTCGTGAATGCTTCGCATTTACTCATGATATTATTTATTTTTTAGTGGTATTCGTGAATGCTTCGCATGTCATAATTTAATTGGTTGTGGTTCTATAAATGAGCAGGTCAGCGGGTTTACCCGAATCCGCCCTTTCTGCAAGCACAAAAAGATTTAATTGGGGAATAAGTAATGATGTACGGGCACCATTTCTGGTTGGAACTGTGGTTATTAGGTTTGAAATACTTCCATTGGGATACCGGTATACACTTATGTAACCAGAGCCACCACTTACATATACATAACTGGATTTGTAATCATAGTACATATCGTCCGCATCACCAGCCATAGCCAGGTTACTAATTTCTTTTCCTGACACGCCTTCATAAACAATCAGTTTAGCAGGATGCCGGTAGCCGACAAATATCCAGTGGTTCAGGGTATCAAGCGCCATAGGGAAATTTGCTGATGGAGTCTCCCGCAACCATTTGCTGATCAGGATTGATTTCCTGAGATCCACAATCCCGACCATGCGGGTATCCGGAAGATTTACAAATAAAAGATTCAGTTTTTTGTCGATCTGAAATGATTCAGGGTGTGCAGGCAGTTTTATATCAGCGATCTGCTTACGTGTTTCTGCGTCTATTACCGCAATACCTCCTTTTCCATATCCAATATAGATTTTCTTTGCAGACGAATCATACCGGACATCATCCGCATCTGATTCCAAATGAATAGTGGCGGTTTTCTCAAAACTTTTGCTATTGTAGAAATAACAATCACCTGAACCACCATTGGCGACCAGGATTTCCCTTGTTTGCGGAATATAAGCCACTCCCTGTGGTTCATCGAGACCTTTAATGCTGTGAATGACTCTTGCCGAACGGAGATCGGCAACTTCCAGCGAATTATTACCCAGGGCCGCAATATAAATGACCTGATCTTTCAGGTTAACGTCTAAGTGGTCTATTCGACCATTCACCATTAGCGGGATTGATTTTTCTAATTTCAGGAGTGATTCGACAGCAATCTGTGCATGGCTCATATAATACCCTGACATGGAAAGCACCCATGCCAGAACGAACTTTTTATCCATTTGTCAAACTTACCCCTTCTGATTATCAGCAAATAGAATGAAACTGACTATTGGTACAGAACTTACTTTTTTTGAATCGTTTTTTTGAAACCGGAAGGATTTTTCCCTGTGTATTTCTTAAATATCCGGGTAAAATGACTTTGGTCTGAAAATCCGGTCAAATAAGATATTTCCGTAAGAGAATATTGGCCTGACTTCATCAGCTCAATTGCTTTTTCGATGCGCAATTTCCGGATGTATTCTCCAAAAGAAAGATCCTCAAAGTATTTGGAAAACTCCCTTGATAAGTAAGAAGGATTTATTTCCAATCCTTTGGATATTTCTTTCAGGCTGAGATTTGTATCGATATGGTCCTGAATAATTTCTTTCAGTTCCCGAGCCCAGCCCGGGATCTTCTTTTTTGAGCCCGGTTTATTTTTTAAATAGGTATTAAAAACATCCAAAAGCAGGTTTTCAAAAGGCTGCTGAGTATGTTTTTCTTTTTGTAAATATTTAGCCCAACTATATAGGGCATCATAAATTACCATACCCTGCTCCAGCAGTTCATGATCGTTTGTATAATTATAGCTTAATCCGGCAGAAATGGCCCATAAGCCGTTGGATTGTGTGGCGAGTTCGTGATGGTCCGTATCGGCTCCCCTTACTATAGGCGCTATGGCCAGCACCGCTTTATCTTTTATGTTATATTTTTTGATGAAGTAGTCGAAAGTGCAATACTTTCCATAGTGGGTAAATTCAACATCCGGAATGTCGAAAGGAACAGCATCAAGCTTTTTGGACTGTTTAAGAACCTGATCAAAGGACACATAAATAATTTCTGCATTTTCATCAATAAAACGCCTGATTAACCAGGGGCATGCAAGACGGTCTATTTTTGGCCTTTCCCGGGTAATCCATTTCATTAAATGAAGATAAATTCAATTTGGGATAAGATTGGGTATGTTAATACCAAGTTAAGTATACTGAGCAAAACAATAAAATGGGAAAGAAAATATCGGCACCCGTTTAAATTAATCCATTGATTTTGCGTTTCTATATGTTATTCGATCTTTTTGGGTCAATAAACGGGGTACACTAATAAATTCTCCTAATCCGATACGCATGAAAAAAGCTTCACCAATCGTTTTTATTGTATTTGCCTGCTTTATTATATCTCAGCCTTTGTCAGCACAAAACATCCATAATTCAACCCAAAGAACAGCGTCTTCAGGGGTTATTATCCGGCATGACTCAATTACAGTTGAGAAAGATAGCCTGAAGGTGATAAGAAAATCCCATTTCGAAGGAGGTATCAGTTATCTGAATAATGATGTTTATCTGGGCCGGAAGGATTCGTCCGTGCTGCCGTATTATATTCCGGTTTTAAGCTATTATGACAAATCCGGATTCTATTTCACCGCATCTATGAATTATTTAAAAAATTCAGAATCAAGCAGGATTGATTTAATAACTCTTGAAGCCGGGTATATTTTTAGTTCCGGTAACTATGACGGACAACTAAATGTTTCCAAGTATGTTTACAGCAGCCAGAGTACCAATGTTGCCTCAGAAATTCAGGCCACCGTTGGATATCAAAACGGTTTTGATTTCGGTTTCATAAAACCGACTCTGGAAATTAACCTGAATGTTGGAAGCAAAATAGATTATTTGGGAAGTTTCGGGTTGCAACATAGTTACTCGGGTTTCCACGATAAGCTGGAGTTTACGCCGACATTTGCCATTAACGGAGGAACCCAAAATTATTATGACAGCTACTATAAAAACAAACGCTATTCAAATAGTAATAAAGGAAAAGGTCAGAGCGGAGGGGCAACAGTTACAGGCAGTGTGGCGAATCCTGCCAGTTTTAGAATATTGGATTATGAAGCCAGTGTACCATTAAGTTATACAATTAATAAGTTAGTTATTAATTTTACTCCGACCTTTGCAGTTCCCCTGAATCCGGCTACTATAAATATCAATACGAAACAGTCCAACGGGACTTCTTCCAATAAGACAGAAACTGAAAATTTATCGAATTCCTTTTACTGGTCAGTTGGTTTTGTATATCATTTCTGATAAAAAAACGCACTACCACTTTAACTTAAATCCACCGTTGAATGTGATGCCGTCCAACGGAGCATAAATATCCTTAAATACCGGATTATCCACATTTCCGGTATAAACAGGGCCCCACTTGGTTTGACGGATATCATTCAAATTTTCACTGTTAATAAACAGGGAAAAATGCCCCCAGGTTTTTTCAACTAAGGCACCGAACAGCCAATAACTATTTCCGATCGTGCCATCATGAAGTTCCTGTTTTCCTGTAAAATAGCTTTCCAAAGCCAGCCTGAATTTGCCTTCGATGTCATAGACCAGATCCAGGTGTACCATGTTATAGGGAGCGAGAGGATACCGTGAGCTATTTCCATTGAAATGGTTTTGAGCGTCCGTGTAGGAATACCCGGTAAATAAACTGAACCTGTCCAGTGCCAGCCGTAATGTTAACTCAAATCCTTTTGAGTCCGTAAAACCATCGGCATTGATGAATTCTGCGAGCCCGCCGGGTAAGTCTTGTAAAACCAGCGGATTGTTAATTCTGGTATAGAACAACAACGGATCAATGGTCAGTTTTAATTCATCTATATTTCCCCGGTAAACAATATCAAAAGTACCACCTACGGATTTTTCATAACGAATTAAAGATTGATTTATAGGAAGGATATTCCTGTATTGGCGTTCTTCACTTCCTTCGGTAAAAATGGCAGGCACTTTATATCCCAATCCGCCTCCAATTCGGGAACTTAACTTATTTGTTAGCCGGCCAAGTAAAAATACCCGTGGCAGGAATACAAAACCATAGGGGTGGGTATAATCAACTCGTAAGCCGCTCTCCATACTAATTACCCTGGACAAAGTCCAGGTATTTTGAATAAATATTCCGAATGTATGATACTGGTAGTCCCTTGCACTATCCGGATTCTGCGATGACTCTTTGAAATTGTCTGTATATAAATTTATACCCGCAACCCACTGGCTTTTTTTATTACCTCCATTCCAGCTTAATTCCGAAAAAGAAGATTGCTGAATTCCTTTAAATTCATAATCGGGAATACTGGTGCCGCGGTTAAAATGGTTAAAACTGTTTTTAAATGTGAGCGTTGATTGATCCCCAAACCGGTGAATTATACCCAATTCGGTAGTAAAGCGTTTCGTCGTATTTTGTTCGAAGTATCCGGGCTCACCGTGGTTGACGTAATTTATATTTCCACCCAGACGATTCTCTGTTATATATCCGAAACCGATATTCATACTCGTATTTTTGCCGTATAGGAAAAACCTCGGCATGATGGTATACCGGTTAAATTTTGGAATGGCGGTTAAGCCGGTTCCGGACGGATCATAGGGACTTCCATGATTAGCTGAAGCGAATACGGTTAGTCCGGTTTTTCCAAACCGCTCATTATAAAACCCGCTCAGGTCTAACCCCTTCGTAGAAGTGGCATTCGCCAGAAAACTGATTTCCTTTTTATCTTCAGGAGTTTTGCTAACCAGGTTAATGAGTCCTGCAATCGCCCCTCCGCCATAGAGTGTGGAAGCTGAGCCTTTGATAATTTCCACCTGTTTCAGATCCAGCGGAGCGACCTGAACAAGACTCAAACCTTCTGATAAGCCGGAATATAAAGGAAGACCATCCCGGAGTATCTGTGTATAACGGCCCTCCAATTCCTGAATCCTGATGTTTGCCGTGTTGCTGGTGGGAGATATTTGCTGAGCTATGATTCCCATGGTTTCATTGAGCATCATCCGGATCTCTCCGGGCCTCATCAAAATATTTTCTTCAATTTCACCTCCGGAAATTACCTCGACCCGGGTAGGTGTATTTCGAATTGAACGATCGGTTCTTGTAGCGGAGACAATAACTTCAGGACTATTTTCATCCTCGTCCTGCTCCATGGTTATTTCCACAAAATCTTTGGGATAAGGGAGCCTGACCATTTGTTTTACCCTCCGATATCCAATAAAAGATATTTCCAGCTTAAAGGTCCCATTTGGGAGATTACGGAGTACCGCAATACCGGAACTGTCTGTCACAGCTCCCCTTCCTGATTCCGGTATGGTTACTGTAGCTTTTTCCAGGGGGAGTTTTGTTTCTTCAGCACTAACCCGGACTTTTATTGAATTCTGTGAATGAACTAATAAAGAGAAATGCACTATTACTAAGAAAATACCTAATCCCCGCATATCTTTTTTGAATAACTGTAAAGTTAGATTTTCATGACAGTTATTTCACTTTGAGCAAACTGGCGTTAATGGCTACTACCACGGTGCTTACCGTCATCAGAACAGCCCCGGCTGCAGGACTTAACAGGATGCCCTGTTTATAAAGAATGCCCGCTGCCAATGGGAGAGCGACTATATTATATCCTGTTGCCCATGCCAGGTTCTGAATCATTTTTCTGTATGTTGCTTTCCCGAAAAGGATCAGGCTTACAATATCTTTTGGATTGCTGTTCACCAGGACAATGCCGGCTGTTTCAGCAGCAATATCGCTGCCACTCCCGACAGCAATTCCAATATCTGCCTGCGCCAGGGCTGGTGCATCATTTACACCGTCGCCTGTCATGGCAACAAATTCGCCTTTATCCTGTAATTCCTTTATTTTTTCTAATTTCTGATGAGGCAGAACCTCCGCAATATAACTATCCATATGTATGGATTCACTTACGGTTTTTGCTACTTTATTATTGTCTCCCGTTAGTAAAATGGATTTGATATGGTTTTCCTTTAAGACTTTAACGGCATCTGCTGATTCCGGACGTAACTGATCTGACAAAGTTATATATCCGGCCAGGAGATTATTGACGATGACAAATACTACTGTTTCGGAGTCATTGGAAAAAAAGCCTTCAGGAACCGGAATATGGGCTTCTTCCAAATATCCGGGACTGACAACCTGAATTTTTTTACCTTCTACCATCGCTTCCACACCCTTCCCGGTAATGGCTCTAAAATTTTCTGTTGCCGGTATGGTTACAGTCTGTTCCTTTGCTTTTTGAAGGATACCGGTAGCGATGGGATGTTCAGAATTTTGTTCCAATGCCGATGTGAGCCGCAGCATTTCATTTTCACTGATATCTCTTTGTACAGATACAATCCTTGAAACTTCAAACTTTCCCACGGTTAATGTTCCTGTTTTATCAAAGACGATGGTTGTAATTTTTCTTGAATTCTCAAAGGCAGATCTGTTTTTGATCAGCAGTCCATGCTTCGCTGACAAAGCAGTTGATTTGGCAACTACGAGGGGGACGGCCAAACCCAATGCGTGCGGACAGCAAATGACAATGACGGTTACCATCCGTTCAATAGCAAAGGATATCGGCTGACCTGTCAGGTACCAATATAAAAATGTAGCTATACCGGTGAAAATGGCAATCATCGTCAACCACCTGGCAGCTGTATCTGCCAGTAATTGGGTTTTTGATTTAGACTTCTGGGCATCGTCAACAAGTTTGACAACCTGTGCTAAATAAGAATCCGTTGCACTATGAGAAACACTCACTTTAATAGCGCCGTTTCCATTAATAGATCCTGCAATGACTTTGTCTCCTTTCAACTTATTGACCGGTCTGGACTCACCGGTCAACAGAGACTCATTCAGGTAAGATTCTCCGTCCTGGATGATTCCATCTGCTGCTACTTTTTCACCCGGCTTCACCAGGATGATATCTTTTTCTTTCAGTGAATCGGTTTTTACTTCATGAATCATGTCACCCATGACCATATGTGCATCGGAGGGCATTAACTGAATCAATAATTCCAGGTCTTTAGAGGCGCCGGCGATAGATTTCATTTCTATCCAATGACCCAGGAGCATGATCAGGATTAAGGTTGCCAGTTCCCAGAAAAAATCCATGCCCT
>JBGPBW010000124.1:0-14001 GCA_041481385.1 Puia sp. | reverse complement strand
ATAGTTCAACAACTCACAGGGCGGTAATTTTGTGACATCGAAATCAAGTATAGCCCGGTCGGTTCGTACCCTGATATTCAGATAACCTGTATCAGCGACATTGCAACTGTTCGAATCTATGGCGATCAAACGTACTCTAAAAGTTCCGACTGATGTGTAAGTATGGATTACCTGGTTTCCGGTCACCGCAGTATCCGGTGTACCATCTCCGAAATGCCAGACATATTGCTTGGCATTGTGTATGGTGTCGATAAAAAGTACCGTAAGTGGTACACAACCCGAGCTGTCATAATGGCCATTAATGATTGAACGGGGATCAGCCGAAACGCCGGCAAAATTAAATGCTATTTTTATTGCTGCCAGGTTACATCCCTCTCCGCCTGTACCGTTTCTTGGAGACCAAACACCAGGGGAGGTTGGAAAAGGCGTCAGGCTCTGATCGCCACAATTGGCGCAGATGGCCTGATAAATAACTCCATTTCGATCATACCGGCTTGTCCCTCCATCCACGTGTTCACTAATGCTTACGGGGCCATCGTTCTGCCCGTAAAAAGTTGCATAAAGCAGGGCAGAAGCATTCTTCTTTATCACAATGAAATAGAAGTCCCTGTTATCTGTGATTTTTTTAAGGGCGTTTGGCGAAACCGGCATACCGGCTGTTCCCGACATCCCATATGGATCCTTACTCGCATACAACCAGCCACCCCATCCGGAAACATACACATTTTCACAGCGGTCTACCAGGAAAGCTACAGGTGAAATATTAGGGTTCGGTGCATTAACGGATCCGAAAGTAGTGGAATAGACATATCCGGAGAGGTCCACATTT
This sequence comes from Puia sp., assembly GCA_041481385.1. Lineage (GTDB taxonomy): Bacteria > Bacteroidota > Bacteroidia > Chitinophagales > Chitinophagaceae > Puia. The sequence continues at coordinate 13,172 of JBGPBW010000124.1, read as the reverse complement.
AGTTTACCAATAAATTGTTTTGCGCCGGCATTGATAAATCCAACATTTGGTGTTGTTACCCATTTTCCCGTTGTGGAACCCATAACATATGGAAACCCGAGTCTGTCGAATTCAATCCCGTAAATCGCATCAAACCCGGATGTTCCCAGGTACGTGGTCCTTTTCAGTGTACTTCCGTCGTTGCTTACAACGCTGATATAGCCATCACATATGCCGCCCGCATAGCCAGGCTGAATAACACCAGCCTTATTGCCGGGCATGTTGGTGCTGGTTGTCGCGCCGGCCACATATATGTCTCCGGTAATTGGACTGATTTTCAAAACAAAACAAGCATCTTCCCCACTACCACCCAGGAAACTTGCAAACATCAGGGAAGAGCAATCAGGAGAAAGCTTTACCAGTACACCATCCTGTTTTCCGCCACCGAAGGTAGTTTGAAATGCACCGGCTGTAACCGGAAAATCAATTTTGGAACGCGTGCAGGAGGCTACATATATATTATTGGAACCGTCCAGGATCACTTCACTTCTTGAATCATCTCCATAATTTTTTATCAGTGAATTTGCAACTTCCTTTGCACCCCCTTCCTGATTTAACTGGTCTTCCACATTCACGGCATCGTATTCTGTTCCAGCTATACAGGCTGAACCAATCAGGTTTGAGCCGTTTGCATTAAGTTTTACAACAAACATGTCACAACCTCCACGTTTTCCGAATATATTGAAAAAGGGGAAATTGGTAGAATACGTACGACCCATCACCACCAGATTACCCTGCGGATCGGAATACATAGTGTGTGGACATTCATTCTGTTCGCCGCCGAGATAAGTGGCGTATATGCGGTTACGGCCGTTACTGCTGAATTTCATAATTCCGACATCAAAAGTGCCACCCCTGAAATTAGGCTCAAGGGCACCTGTCGACACCGGGAATCCGTCTGAGAACACGATACCGCCTGCAAAAAAAGTTCCGTCAGGGCCGGGAGTTGCTGTGAATCCCCAGTTGGAAGCCCTGCTGCCCGTGAATGTGGCGAAAACAAGTGTCGGATCAATGATCAATACACGGTTATTGTTAAAATGACTCACGTCAAATGTGACCACCTTTTCCTTCGATACCCGATATTTTACCCTGACTTCCTCCCTTCCGTTAGCACCAGCCTGATAAGAATAAGGTTCCATCTCATTGACGTCTCCCACAGAGGTTTTTAAAAGCAAGCGGTTATTGGTTACCGTTAGGCCATCCAATCCTTCGTATTGCAGGGCAATATCTGCCGGATTTCCCCCGGGATGGACGATAAGATCATATTTTAATTTGCCATTATCGGTGTAGTACCGCAGGTCTATGCCCGGGTAAATATTTTTGTATGTAACACCCTGAAAAATGCGGCAATTCCTGCCCCACTTGGTGGAATCATTTCCGATTAAATAATTATTATAGGAATCCAGGGGTTTGTCCGGAACGATTTCCACATGATCGTTCATATTCAAAAAATTCACTGCATAAGCATGTGCATGGAGTGTAGCAGGCCTGCCGGAGAAACTTCGCGATATAGCCGGAAGATTTGATGAGTCCGTTCTGTGAACCCCGCCGTGAGAAACTGCCATTTCTCCCATTTCCCGTGCATTATGAAGTACAACCCTGATTCCTTTTCTGTGGAAAAATAAACTTCCATTACCGATATCTGCTTTCAGCAGTGCACGGGAATCCCATTGTCCTTTGTTTTCTATAAATTCCAGGTTTGGCATTTCAGTCTGCGCATAACCATATTGGATAGCCAGGATTAAAACGAAAAGGGAATATAGACGCAGTTTGGACAAAACAGGATTTTTAAATTAAGTATGCAAAGATGAATGTATAAGCGAAATGAAATTTGTTAAAAAATTGCCATTAAAGACTGCAATCAATACTTCACAGTTTATTGATTACAATCAATACTTCACAATTATTATATTTCGCAGACTTTCTCTATAAACTTTTAGCGCTTGGTTGTCGACACCCCACCCGTCTTATCTGATCAGGGTAATATCTCCTGTACGCCTGGCTTTTGTTCCATCAAAAAAAGTCGCATCAAGCGTATAGGCGTACACACCGATGGGTTGGGCCGCTCCATGGAAAGTACCGTCCCATCCGTAAAACGGACTATTCGATTCAAAAACAAGCTGTCCCCATCGGTTATAAATTTTCCAGTCCATGTTCATTATGCCAAAACCTTTTACCATAATAATGCTGTTCTCTCCAAAACGGCCGGGAGTGAACGCATTAGGAATGTCCAGTAAAGGGTTGATTAAAGCTTCCACCGGGTGGCAGATCGTGTCCGAGCACCCAAATTGATTGATGGCAACCAGGCAGGCATTAAAAGTGTTTGTCTCCTGGTATTGATATATGACCGTATCAGCGGAATTCTTTTGTGTTGAGTCACCGTCTCCGAAATGCCAGACATAATGGGTCGCACCGGAAGAAGTATTAAAAAATATTGTAGGTGTGTTGTATTGGACGGGTATGGGTCCGGAATAAAACCCAGCGACAGGCTTTGGATTGATATGGATGGAGCGGGTGGTCGAATCCCGGATATTGCAGGTATTCAGATCGATCACCAGCAGTGAAATAACATAGGTTCCTGTATCTGTGTAAAGATGCTCCGGGTTAATATCGGTAGACGTACCGCCATCTCCAAAATTCCAAAAGAACTGTTGGCCCGCAAGAGAAGTATTATTGAAAAATGCATCGTATGGAGCACATCCGTCTGCGATTTCAAACTGGGCTTTTACGACCGGCGAAACACGGAGCGCCTGCACAGCCGTATCTGGATAATTACAATAATTCGTATCATTCAAAATCAGCTGCACGTTGTAAGTGCCAGATCCCGCATAAGAATGGATTATGGGACTGGTGCCTGGCGCAGTCGTTCCATCGCCAAAATTCCAGTTAAAAGAACCCGGTTGAAATGGTTTTCCAGGAGGTGGTATGGAAACGTTAGTAAAAAGATATTTTAGTGAGTCGCAGGGGGGCAGCTTATTTATTGTAAAATTCAGGAATGCTTTGTCTGTCCGGACCCGGATATGTAGGTAGGCTGTATCGCTGATATTACAAGTTGTGGAATCTATGGCGATCAGTCTCACCGTGTAAACGCCGATGCTGTTATAAGTATGCATAACCTGGAAAGCTGTGGTGGTCGTGTCTGGTGAACCATCGCCGAAACTCCAGATATATGTTTTTGCGTTATGAACCGTATCCCTGAACAGTACATCCAGAGGAACGCAACCGGAACTGTCATAACGGCCATTAATAAGCGAACGGGGATCTGCAGCAACACCGGCAAAATTAAGGGCGATTTTAACAGCGGCCAGATTGCAACCATTCACACCTGTACCGTTTTTTGGCGACCACACATTGAGTGTTGTCGGGAAAGTTCCCCTACCATAGCAATTTGCACAGATGGCTTCATAAATGATCCCCTGTTTGTCAAAGCGGCTGGTTCCCCCATCTACATGATCACCGAGGCCCTGAGTGCCATCATTTTGTCCAAAGAAACTTCCATACAGCTGGCTGGCTGCATCTTTCTTCATTACAAAAAAATAAAAATCTTTTCCGTCAGTAGTTTTTTTCAGCGCATTCGGCGTCACCGTCAATCCGCTTGTTGTAGAGTTGTTATAAACAGCGGGTTTGCCTCCGGTTGCCTCTGTTTCAAGTCCGCCTCCCCAGCCAGCGACATACACGTTTTCACAACGGTCTATCAAAAATGCGGTAGGTGAAATATCAGGAAACGCAGCGCCTTTCCCGAAAGTGGTGGAATAAATAAAATTGGAAATATCAGGTTGCAGTTTAGCAATGAATTGTTTGCCGTTGGCTTGTTTGAAAGTTGCATTGATGACCGGCCAGGCACCCGTGGTTGTTCCCATAATGTAGGGAAATCCTTTATTATCAAATTGGACTCCGTATAAAACCTCAGTGCCCGGTGTACCCATATACGATGTTTTGATCAGGGTTCCACCATCATTACTGATGATGGATAAAAATCCGTCGATACCACCCTTATTCGTTGATGAAATAACCGACCCGTTTCCGGTGCCAGGCAGATTGGTGCTGGCTGTGCCACCCGCTACGTAAATGTTACCCGTCAGCGGATTCAAGGCCAAAGCAAAAGCTGCGTCATCTTTACTCCCGCCCAGGTAACTACTCGCCAGTATGATTCCGAGATCAGGCGTAGTTTTAATAAAAACACCATCCTGCAGGCCCCCCGGATTTTTCTGAAATGCATTGGCAGTAACAGGAAAATTGCTGGAAGATGTGCAGGATGCTAAATACACATTTCCAGTTTTATCAAGGATCACTTCACTTCTCCCATCGTCACCATAATTCAACCGCAATGAATTCTGACCCATGGGTACGATATTCCTGGAATATTTGGGCGCTATGTTCACGCCGTCATTGGCAGATCCCCCAATGATACGTGAACCAATGAGTCCGGTACCTCCTGCATTCAGCTTAACCAGAATAATATCGTATTCACCTTTCAATACATCTTTGGTTCCCCCGGGTACAACACTAGGAAAGTCTGGTGAACTGGTCCGTCCTGCAATCACAAGATTTCCAGACTGATCCGCAACCAGACTATGGGGTTGTTCATTGCCGCTTCCACCCAGATAGGTTGCATACAAACGGTTCACACCGTTGCTGCTGAATTTCATGATCGTAATATCGTACTGATAACCTCCGTCGTCCGAAGTATTTCCACCCATAAAATTTTTCTGGTAAGCGCCCGGACTGTATGGAAATAAATTTCCATTGTTGATGGGTTCGGAGTTCAGGGTAATACTGCCGGAATAAAAATTACCGCTTTCATCATAGGTTGCGGTATAACCCCAGTTGTCCGAATGCGACCCGGTGAATGTGGAAAAAACGAGGGTGGGATCAATGATCAGGGTAGATGAGGGTGAATAATTTCCAACCCGGAATCTGACGGTCTGGTCAGGCCCTGTCTTGTACGAACAGTCGACATCTTTATTACCCTCTCCCGAAAACTGATAAGTTCTCGGAATCATTTCCTTTACATCGCCGACTGAAGTATGAATGGTGATCTGACCCTTGCTGACGAGAAGTTTATCAGCACCTTTATACTTCATGACTATATTATCCGGATTACCACCCGGGTGTACCACGAGATCATATTTCAGCTGATCGTTTTCGGTATAGTATCGCAGATCAATATTCGGATAAATGTTTTTATAAACCACAGCCTGGTAAACCTTGCAGTTAGACCTCCATTTGGATGCATCATTTCCAATGAAATAATTATTATAGGTATCCAGCGCCTTGTCTCCTTTGATTTCCACTTCCTCTGAACTGTTAAGAAATTCTATTTCATATAAATGGGAATGCATAACCAGTACAGGAGTTTCATTACCGCCGCTTCCATTTCCGGAACCGGGACCTGGTTTTTCAGGAATTGTGGCTGCCTCTGTGGAAGCACCACCTGATTTACCGTTTTCAGCATTCCTTGCCGGATCTGTGCTGCTGGCGCCGCCGGACTGAAACCCGTGCATAAACTGCCTCAACGCGTCCATATCGGCAGGACTTTGTAAAAGCACAGAGAATCCGTGTTTATACAGGTAAAACGTGGTATTCGGTAATTCTGCTTTATAATGAACAAGGCTATTCCACTGACCTTTATTTTCGACAAATTCGAGATTGCCGATGGTGTTCTGCGCCAGCAGGCCCTGGAGAAGAGAGGTGGTTAAAGAAAATAATATTATTGCAAATTTTTGTTTCAATGGCTGGTTATTGGAAATTCATTTATGAAATCCGGCTCCAGGGTGTTTTACCTTTTTCATGTTTTAAATGGTAACCTAAGGCACGATGATCGGGAAGATCAAGTTCAGGATCAGATTCCAGTAATTTTTGTGCCGTTAATACCGATAACTGCAAAATCTCCCGGTCTTTAACTATATCTGCCAGTTTAAAATCCAATAATCCACTTTGGCGTGTTCCCGAAATATCGCCCGGACCCCGAAGCTCCATATCTTTTTCCGCTATCCTGAAACCATCCGTTGTTGCACACATAACCTGGATGCGTTCCTTTGCATCGGCGCTCAGTTTATTCCCGGTCATCAAAATACAATAGCTCTGATCTGCCCCCCGTCCCACTCTTCCCCGTAACTGATGAAGTTGGGATAATCCGAATTTTTCTGCACTTTCGACCACCATCACCGAAGCATTTGAAATATGCACACCGACTTCTATAACGGTAGTCGCCACCATAATCTGTGTATCACCCGAAACAAATCGTTTCATATTGGTTTCCCTGACATCAGTTTTTTGTCTGCCGTGAACCATGCTGATATAATAAGCTGGTTCAGGAAAATAGGCTTTTACATTTTCAAAACCTTTCATCAGGTTCTCATAATCAAGCTTTTCTGATTCCTCGATCAAAGGGAAGATAATATAGGCCTGTCTGCCTTTTTTAATTTCAGCCTTTATGAAATCCATTACGCCAGGCCGGTTATACTCATAACGCTGCACCGTTATGACAGGTTGCCTGCCGGGTGGCAACTCGTCAATGACGCTATAATCCAAATCGTTGTAAGCAGTCATGGCCAGCGTTCTTGGGATTGGCGTAGCAGTCATGACCAGAACATGGGGTGGAATAGCTGCTTTTTTCCAGACTTTGGCCCTTTGAGCTACTCCGAAACGGTGTTGTTCATCAATGATCGCCAGTCCCAAATTATGAAATTTAACCGGTTCTTCCAGAATGGCATGGGTGCCCACCAGTATATTGATTTCCCCGGACGCGAGTTCCTCCAGTATTTTTCTTCTGGCCGCAGATTTGACCGAACTGGTCAGGAGTCTGACCCTTAGCGGTAACTCCTTCAGCATTTCCAGGAAATTGAGATTATGTTGGTTACTTAATATTTCAGTGGGCGCCACAAGACAACTCTGAAAGCCGTTATCTGCAGCAAGTAACATGGTCAACAAGGCGACCATAGTTTTTCCGCTGCCGACATCGCCTTGTAGAAGACGATTCATTTGATGACCGGTGGCCGTATCCAATCTGATTTCTTTAATCACCCTTTTCTGGGCCGCAGTGAGTTCAAATGGTAAGGCGTTGGTATAGAAATCATTGAAAAACCGGCCAACCCGACTGAAAATAACCCCCTTAGATTGTTTTTGCCGCTGCGTTTTTATCATGCCTGATTTTACCTGGTTTAAAAAAAATTCCTCAAATTTAAAGCGGTACAAAGCCTGCTGAAAAGCGGCCATGCTGGGCGGGAAATGAATGGATTGAAAAGCCTGAAAACGGGAGATCAGCCCGAGCGGGTGACGTATTTCTTCGGGAAGAAATTCCGGAACATCTCTTTCTTTCAGCTGGGTTAACAGCTGATGAGTCAGCTTCGCCATCTGCCTGCTGCCGAGAGATCGGGCTTTTAGTTTTTCTGTGCTTGGATATACCGGCTGAAGCGGAATTGAATCTGTTTTTATTTCATCAAAGCTCTCGATTTCAGGATGGGTAAGCTGGGCCTCCCCATTAAAATACGCTATCCGGCCATATGCCCGATAACGAAAACCTGGGTTTAAGTTTTTTTCCATCCAGGATATTCCCTGAAACCAGACCAATTGCAGGGTTCCTGTTGCATCTTTGAGCGTTGTGACCAACCTTCTTGACTTCCCTTCTCCCAATACTTTCAGGGTTCCAAGGAACCCAGCTACCAGCGCAAATTCGGTGTTTGATGTGATTTCAGCGACAGGTGTCAGCTGGGATTTATCCAGATGCCTGTAAGGATAGAGCTCCAAGAGGTCGCCGAAAGTGTCAATTCCGAGTTCCTTGCGGAGAATCGCTGCTCTGTTCGGACCGACACCTTTAAGGTATTCGATCGGGCTCACTAATATCTCAGGGTAGGTTCTGTTCATGAACGAAAACAAATTTAAACCAATTCCGCTTTCCAGCTGGCTGGCATCTTGCAGAAAACAGATTATGGTTGTATATTGACCTCAGTTTTTCCCGAATGAAATATTACATAAAGCTTCTCAGGCCTAAAGACTGGGCAAAAAATCTCTTTTTAATCGTTCCTTCTTTTTTTGCAGGTCAATTTTTTGCTCCTTCCCAAGCTCCGCATATTTTATTCGGCTTTCTGGCCTTTTGTTTTTTTGCGTCGAGTATTTATATTATTAATGATTACAGGGATATAGAAGATGACCGCAAACATCCCGTTAAAAGCAAACGGCCACTGGCTTCAGGTCATGTAAAAAAACCCATCGCTGTGGTAATTTGCATTGGGCTTCTTGTATTGGGTAGCTTCCTGGGCTACCTGGCCGATCCCCATTTGAAGTTCCTTTTTATTCTCGGCCTCTATTTCATCATCAACTTGTTTTATTCATTTGGGTTAAAGAATATAGCCATTCTGGATATACTCATACTTTCTTCCGGATTCGTTCTCAGAGTGAAAGGGGGAGCCGTTATTTCAAACGTCGATACTTCCGAGTGGCTGATTATAATGACCTTTCTTTTGTCGCTTTTTATGGCCATTGCCAAGCGCAGGGATGACCTTCTATTGAAAAGTTCTACCGGAACGGAAATGCGCAAATCAATGAGCGGTTATAACCTGGATTTTCTGAATACATTATTGGGGTTGTCCAGCGCGATTATCATTGTTGCCTACATTAATTATACGGTTTCACCGGTAACCGTCTCCCGCCTGGGAACCTATCGTCTGTATTATTCAAGCTTATTTGTCATCGCAGGGCTGATGCGGTACCTGCAAATAACATTTGTGCTGAAAAAATCCGGATCACCAACAGAGATCCTTTATAAAGACTTCTTCATTCAAATTACCCTTGTTTTATGGATCGTGAGCATTTATGTGATTTTATATTTACGTGACGTAACAATTTTCAGCAAATGAAGAAACAAATCACCAATTGGGGCAATTATCCGGTTATAGAAGCAAATGAAGAATCCTTTTCTTTTACCGAGCAATTGTTGGAACTCCTTTCAAGGGAGGAACATTTTATTGCGCGCGGTAACGGTCGTTGTTATGGAGATGCATCCCTTGCAGGCAATACAATTTCAACCTTGAAATTCGACAAGATACTTTCCTTTGATAAACAGAATGGTATTTTTGAATGTCAGAGTGGCATCACACTGGATCAGATCCTGGAGGTGATTGTACCTGCCGGATGGTTTCTTCCGATTACACCCGGCACCAAATTTATTACAATAGGTGGTGCTGTTGCAAGTGATGTGCATGGAAAAAATCATCATGTGGACGGATCATTTTCCAATCATATTCTTGAAATGGATATCGTGCTTGCTTCGGGAGAGACGGTAAACTGCTCCACAGTAGTCCACCAGGATTTATTTGAAGCTACCTGCGGTGGAATGGGATTAACAGGTATTATCGGCAAGGTGAAATTCCGCCTTAAGAAAATCGAGACCTCCTATATACGCCAAAAACAAATTAAGGCGGAGAATCTGGCAGAACTGATCCGTCTGTTTGATGAATACAGTCATTATACTTATTCTGTCGCCTGGATCGATTGCCTGAAAGAAGGTTCACAGTTTGGGCGAAGTATCCTGATGCTGGGAGAACATGCTGAACTGAAAGACCTGGATGATCGCCAGCGGAAAGAGCCCTTGCGGCTGCCATCAAAAAAACAAATCAATTTTCCATTCAATCTACCCTCATGGGTTCTCAATGCTTACACGGTTAAGGCGTTCAATTTCTTTTTTTATGCTAAAAATCTAAAAAAGGAAATTAACAACGTAGTAGGCTATGAACCTTTTTTTTATCCCCTGGATGCTATCCTGCATTGGAACAGAGGTTATGGGAAAAAAGGATTCGTGCAATACCAGTTTGTATTGCCCCTTGACGCAAGTCAGGGCCTTGTGGAAATTCTGCACCGCATCAGCAAAAAAGGTATGGGATCATTTCTGGCTGTTCTTAAAGTCTTTGGCAAACAGGAAAGTATTATATCATTCCCGAAAGAGGGGTACACCCTGGCACTGGACTTTCCTGTACGTGGCGATTTGCTTGCATTCCTCGATGAGCTCGATCAGGTCGTTCTTCAATATGGAGGTCGCTTATATATGTCAAAAGATGCCCGTATGAAACCGGAGGTGTTGAAATCTGGTTATCCTGAATTGGATAAATTCAAGGAAATTATCAGGAAGTATAATCCGGATGGAAAAATCCATTCGAATCAGTCAGACAGGTTATTTTTGACAATTAACTAATCACATGCCAACTGCACTTATTCTCGGTGCCACTTCAGACATCGGAGTGGCCATTGCAAAAAAATTTGCTTCAGAAAAATTTGATGTGATATTAGCGGCCAGAAAGCCGGAAAGTCTAAAACCCCTGGAATCGGATATCCAAATCCGTTATGGAGTAAATTGCAGTTCCCGGGCATTCGATGCTCTTCAGTATGACACCCATATGGAATTTTTTAATTCCCTGCACCCCATACCAGAGATCAGTATTTGTGTTTTTGGTATTTTGGATGATGAAGCCCTTGCATTTGACGAATGGAAGCTGACCGAACGGATGATCAATACCAATTATACCGGCGCGGTTTCTATAATCAATGTGATTGCCAAAAAATATATTTCATTAAGAAGAGGCACTATAATAGGCATCAGTTCGGTGGCCGGTGACCGTGGGCGGGCAAGCAAACTAATCTATGCAAGCTCGAAAGCTGCGTTTACTACGTATTTGTCGGGTCTTCGAAATAAATGTTTCAAGGATCAGGTACACGTCATGACAGTTCAGCCAGGATTTGTTTATACAAAAATGACTGAGAATCAACCACTACCCAAAGCATTAACTTCAACACCCGCCGAGGTTGCAGGCATAATCTATAATGCGTACCTTAAAAAGAAGAATCTGATTTATATAAAATGGTTCTGGAGATACATTATGTTTATTATTCAGAGTATCCCGGAGTTTATGTTCAAAAAAATGAAGTTGTGACAGGCAGAAAAATTGCATTTTTTGATTTTGATGGAACTATAACCAGGAAAGACAGTTTGTTGGAGCTTATCAAATTTATCAAGGGAAAAACCGCCTTTTATTTGGGATTACTTTTGAATAGTCCATGGCTTGTTGCTTATAAGATGAAATTTCTTCCAAATGATCTTGCAAAACAAAAAATACTTGCTTATTATTTTGCAGGAATGACGGAGCATGCATTTCAGGAGCAATGTAATTTGTTTGCGGAAAAAAAACTGCCGGGCCTGATCCGGCCTGGAGCAATGGCAGAAATAAGCAGGCTCAGGTCTTTGGATTTTGTCGTAGTGGTCATTTCTGCATCCGCGGGAAACTGGATCGGGGAATGGACCAAAAGTCATGCATTAAAACTGATTTCATCAAAACTCGAAGTAAAAAACGGGCTGATTACAGGAAGGCTTGAGGGAAAGAACTGCCATGGTGAGCAGAAAGTGGCTTGCATACTTGAACAATGGGATCTTAAGGAATACGAGGAGATATTTGCCTATGGGGATTCTACTGGTGACAAACCCATGCTGGCTCTGGCAACAAAATCTTTTTACAAGCCATTCAGAACATCATGAGTGTTATTCATACGATAGGACATATTTTCAGTTGGGCGGTTTTTACATATTTCGCTGCAAGTACGCTTTATCTGTTCATTATAGCGCTATGCGGCCGCTTAATAAGGCCCAGGAAGTTTAACCTGCAGCAGGAAAAGTCCCGCATTGCTATTCTCATTCCCTGTATCCGGGAAGACAAAATTATACTCGATACCGCAATGCAGGCCAGAACCCATAATTATCCCGATTCAATGTTTACTGTGACGGTTATAGCCGACAAATTAAAACCCGAAACAGTTCTTGCGTTGCGGCAAATCCCGGTGGAGGTAATAGAGGTGAATCTGAATATGAAATCACGTTCTTTACACGCAGCTTTAGAATCTCAAAATAATACTGATCCGGAAATCGTAATGATCTTAGACGCAGATAATATCATGGCTCCAGGGTGTCTTGAAAAGGTGAATTCCGTTTTTCGCGCCGGATTTGATGCCATACAATGTCATCGCACTGCAAAAAATAAGAACACAGCCGTAGCCCTGCTCGACGCAATCAGCGAGGAAATCAATATCAATCTGTTCCGTCGCGGCCCTGCATTAGCCGGTTTATCAGCTGCCCCTATCGGCTCGGGGATGGCATTTAGGACGGGGTTGATACGTGAAATTTTTTCTACTCAGGAAATACTTGAAAATCCAGGTGAAGACCGGGAGATAGATATGCAGCTCATGAGGCGTAATATCAAAATGGTATTCCTCGATGACGCGCTTGTCTATGATGAAAAAGTGGACAGTGCGGTAGTATTTGAAAGACAACGCGTCCGTTGGCTGGAAGCGCAGCTGAGTCACGTAAAACGTTTTTTCGACTCCGATATGAAGAGCGCCCAGAAATCCTTTCTTTTTTATAATAAATTCTTACAGAACTTATTATTGCCACGGGTGCTGACGCTGGTCGTTTTCTGCATACTCGTTGTAGTTATTATTATTCAGTCTATTTTCCATCTGACCATCCTGGAACCGCATCCGGATATTTGGATCGCAATGATGGGACTCTATTTCCTGACCCTTATTATTTCCATTCCCCGCAATTTCTACAGCATGCAAACCCTGGGCGCATTGAGCAAAGTTCCGCTGCTTATGTTTTCCATGATCCGGGCAGTATTTCGGATGAAAAACAAGCGAACAGAATTTCTGCACACACCCAAATCTTTTACTACCGGGGAAAACAACGGATTCAATGGTTAAAGGAGCGGTAAAAGTACCGGCATTAATAAAAAGATTACACGACCGAATTGCTTGAATGTATCAGGTTATAACCAATACCTTTCAGAAACCACTTTAACTCTTTCATCTGACCATTTTTCATAAAGGTGAAAACAGATTTAGGTATTGTGAAAAAAGTAAAAAACAGGATAAAACTAAAAAGATGAAAAAGATCGCTGTTCCTGCGCATGAACAGGATCCTGTTTCTGGTATGGTAATAGACTTTTAACGGATTTTCTCTTCCTACGGAACGTGATTCCTTATGGTAAATGGTTGCCGCCGGCTGATACCAAATAAGGTAGCCCGCATTCTGAATCCTGACAGACCAGTCCCATTCTTCATAATACAGAAAAAATTTCTCCGGGAACATTCCT
>JBGPBW010000123.1:0-14131 GCA_041481385.1 Puia sp. | reverse complement strand
GCCGCTTGCATCTGGCTTTTTACCCAATGCAGGAGATTTTCCATAAGGCCGGTTGTATAATTCAGGTCAGTTACCACATCCGGAATGATTGATTTAATCTCTCTTCCGCTCATATTCATTTGCTGCATGCTGCGAAAAAGGTTACGGAGTGCGTACATGGGGGTTTTCATATCATGGGAAATCACTGAAAACAATTTATTTTTTAGCGAATTAAGCTCGCTGAGTTCCGCCGCCTTCTGCTCAATTTCTTCTTTTTGATTTTCAATTTTTTTATTTTTCTCTTGTAATTCCCTGTTGGTGGTGAGAATACCAATCTGATAAAGACCATTTTCTTTTTTTATCAGAAAAAGTGCATAAAAAATAAATACGATGGCCGTTCCCTGATTAAACAAATACAGGTAAAAATTGGAAGTATGTAACTGGTAATTGTACCCCTTATTGATAACTACAAGTACAAAATAACTCACCATGGAAAGTGCAACGGAAAACAACATCTGGCTAATCAAAGGGAGAAAGAAAACGGCCATAATGCCACTCAGAAAGAAATAGAGTTCGACACCCAGGTTCATGCCATACATGTATACCAGGGAAGTCACCAGCGGATAAAGAATAAAATAGGTAATCATACCCGCTTCGTATCGAAAATAAAAATTCAGGTACAATACAAAAAGGTTTACCCATGTAGGAAGACTGGCAATAAAAAATGCAGTAATGGGAAATTTGTTGTTTCCGAAAAAAGAGATCAGGGGTACTACAACTCCCGTCATGAACTGAAATAAATTCAGCTGGTTAAAAACACGCAGTTTGCCTCTTTCTAATTCATCCATCGTCCGGGTAAATCCCAGGGACTTAATTTCTTCAAGGTAATGTTGTGATTTTTGGGAGAAAACTTCCATCCGGTTTTGCAACGACCGGTTTTTTGTAGCATTAAAAAACAGCTTGAACCTATCCAGACGACCGCTTAAAAAGTGGGTAATGTCAGATATCCTGGGTTTACCCTGAATAGAACTGGATTTACCTGCGCTTTTCATTCAAAATAGATATTGGTCTTAAGGATAACCAATTTAAACATTAATTGCGAAATTGACAAATCCGCTCCTAAGCCTAAAGCCTAAAGCCTAAGGCCTAAGGCTTAATGCTCTATTGGAGATTTCATCGGGTTGTATAAAAAAAGAGCACCTGATGGGTGCTCTGACTCTGTAATGAGTATATTGTTATTTAGATTTGGCAATAGCAGCTGCTACCTTAAGCTTTAAGCCTTACGCTTTATGCCTTGACAGGTGTCTTGTCCTTCTTTTTAGCCTTTTTTAAAGCGGCTTCAATACCCTTGCTCAGGTTATCAAACGTAGGCTTACCGTTAAACATTTCCCCGTTGATAAAGAATGCGGGCACCGTAGTCACCCCCTTCTGGATACCTTCGCGCAGGTCTCCCTGCACCTGCCAGCCGTAAGTGGCATTTACCAGATGGTCCAGGAATTTCTTATTAGAAATACCAGCTTCCCTGGAATGCAGTTTCAGGCTGGTTGTACCCAGATTGTGTCTGTTGTGAAACAGGATATTGTGCATTTCCCAGAACTTACCTTCCTGGGCTGCTGCTACAGAAGCCTCACCTGCCTTCAGGCTCCGCTGATGAATTTTAGTTAATGGAAAGTGCCGGAAATTGAAACGTACTTTCCCTTTGAATTCTTCCATAATCTTCTTGACCACTTCGTGCGCTTTGGCACAATCTTCATTTTCGTATTCCCCGAATTCCATCAGGGTGACCGGAGCAGTGTCCGGGCCAACGAAGACGTCTCTCGGTTCAATGATTTCTATGATCTCTTTCTTAAACGCCATGATATATATTCCTTTAAAATTTTTCCGCTTTGCTTAATAACAGTTTTTCTTGTAAAAAGTTGAGTAAAAAGCCTCCGAGCCAGACTAACTGGCAGGAGGCGGCTAAAAATAGGTATTTTAACTGAAAAACCTTAGCTTTTTTACGCTGTCTGGCAGGATAATAATTTAGTTAACAACTTATTAAGATGCCAGGCCCGATTTCAATTTCTCCTCCTTTTCATTCCGGAACACCACCAACCCGTCGAAAACATCCACCAATACCGGGTGCTGATTGTCGACCTCCCCCGCTAATATCTTTTTACTCAATGGATTAACGATAGCTCTTTGGATAAGACGCTTCAAAGGTCGGGCACCATATTGTGCGTCATACCCGTTCTCAGCCAGGTAATCCAGGGTATAATCAGTAAACCGGATATCGATGCCGTTTTTAGCCAACATTTTGGACAGACTTTTCAACTGGATCCGGATTATACCACGAATTTCATTTTTCAACAAGGGCTGGAACATGATCACCTCGTCCACACGGTTGAGAAATTCGGGCCGGATAGTCTGCCTGAGCAGGTTCATCACCTCCGCCCTGGTTTGTTCCACAACTTCCTCCTTATTCTCTTCATTTACATTTTCAAAATTTGCCTGAATGATCTGGCTACCCATATTGCTGGTCATAATAATGATGGTATTCTTAAAGTTTACCACACGTCCCTTATTATCCGTCAGTCTTCCATCGTCTAATACCTGCAGTAAAATATTAAATGTATCGGGATGCGCCTTTTCAATTTCATCAAGCAAAACAACACTATATGGTTTACGCCTGACGGCTTCAGTTAACTGCCCTCCCTCTTCATACCCGATATACCCCGGAGGAGCGCCGATCAGGCGGCTCACTGTATGTTTCTCCTGATACTCACTCATATCAATTCGGGTCATCATCGATTCATCGTCAAATAGAAAGTCTGCCAGGGCTTTCGCCAGTTCAGTTTTACCCACACCTGTAGTCCCTAAAAAAATGAACGACCCGATTGGGCGCTTTGGATCCTGCAATCCCGCACGGCTCCTGCGGATAGCATCGGCTACTGCTGAAATGGCTTCGTCCTGACCAACCACCCGGTTATGCAGTTCATCTTCGAGTTTCAGTAATTTCTCTCTTTCGCTTTGCAGCATACGGGAAACCGGAATTCCAGTCGTTTTAGCCACGGCCTCGGCGATATCCTCTGCATCTACTTCTTCCTTCAACAATCTTTTTTCGGTACTGTTGGCGAGCTGGCTGGAATAAACGGCGATGACTTTTTCAGCATCTTTTATTTTACCATACCTGATCTCGGCTACTTTTCCATAGTCCCCTTCCCTTTCAGCTTTTTCTGCAGCCAATTTAAGTCCTTCAATATCTGCTTTTGCATTTTGTACTTTTTCAACCAGCTCTTTTTCCTGTCTCCATTTCGACATTAGTGTATCCCGGCTCACACTAAGATTGCCAATTTCAGCACTGAGCTGGCGCAGTTTTTCATCATCATTTTCCCGTTTGATGGCTTCACGCTCAATCTCAAGCTGGCGGATTTGCCTTTGCAGCTGGTCCAGTTCTTCCGGCATGGAATTCATTTCCAGGCGGAGTTTGGCTGCACTCTCATCGATCAGATCGATCGCTTTATCGGGCAGGAAACGATCCGTAATATATCGCTGGGATAATTCCACAGCAGCGATGATCGCTTCATCCTTGATACGTACATGATGATGCGTTTCATAACGATCTTTTAACCCACGCAGAATAGAAATCGCATCTTCCACGCTGGGTTCATCAATCATCACTTTCTGGAAACGGCGTTCAAGGGCTTTATCCTTTTCAAAAAATTTCTGGTACTCATTTAGCGTAGTGGCTCCGATTGCCCGAAGTTCTCCGCGTGCCAGGGCTGGTTTGAGGATGTTGGCCGCATCCATTGCGCCTTCTCCACCGCCCGCTCCCACCAGCGTATGGATTTCATCGATAAATAAAAGAATTTCTCCGTCACTGCCAGCCACTTCCTTGACGACTGACTTCAACCTTTCCTCAAATTCACCTTTATATTTGGCACCCGCAATCAACTGGCCCATATCGAGGGCATAAATAGTTTTCGATTTCAGGTTCTCTGGTACATCACCATTTACAATTCGATGTGCCAGTCCTTCGGCTATTGCTGTTTTACCTACCCCGGGTTCACCAACCAGTATGGGGTTATTCTTGCTTCGACGGGAAAGTATATGGAGGGTCCTACGGATCTCTTCATCCCGGCCAATAACCGGATCCAGTTTTCCTTGTCGTGCCAGTTCATTTAAATTCTTTGCAAATTTATTCAGTGCGTTGAACTGGGTCTCCTGAGTATTCGAAGAAACTGTTTCGCCCTTTCTGAGTTCCTTCACGGCACTGATCAGCCCCTTCTCAGTGAGTCCTGCATTTTTAAGCAGTTTTGCTGTAGCATCATTTCCCTGTATAATAGAAAGGACCATGTGTTCGGGCGTAACGAACTCGTCCCCGAATTGTTTTAATATCGTACCGGCACGCAGCACAACATTATTCGCATCACGACTTAACGTTTGTGCCGGATCTGTACCTGAAACTTTGGGAAGCTTTTGAATCAGTTCTGCCAGTTTGGTTTCCAGTACGGGTATTGTAACGTTGTTTTTTTTTAAGAGATATTCGACGGGAGAATCTTCCTGACTGAGCAACGCCTGCATAAGATGTTCCGTTTCGATGGTTGGATTCTGGGCATTAAACGCCAGCTGCTGCGCCTGTTGCAGCACTTCAGAAGCTTTTATGGTAAAGTTGTTTAAATTCATTGCTGATTATTTTAAAATCTGAATTAATGATTCAAAAGACAAACCATTTCCAATTCCCTGAAAATCTGTCATATAATATGATTTTAACATGTCGGCTCTTCAGTATGTTCAGTTTAAGTCTGTTAATATGGCTGTCACCTCAGGCACAACCATCCAAAATCCCGCCATCCCCTGCCCCCGCAGTAGATGCATTTTTGGTAACCAATCAAAAACTCTTTGGCAGCGATGTGATCGCGATGGCGTACAAAGATGGTAAACTGGTGTATAAAAAAGAATTGGAAAAGGAAATCGGCGATTTCAATGGAAAGATCCAGGTGCCCGCGGGCGTAGCCAGTCAATGGCTGGTTGCTGCAGCAGTCATGGCCTATGTGGATGATGGAAAAATTTCACTGGATGATAAGGTCAGCAAGTACATTCCCATATTTGCCAAGTATATGAAAACCTATATTACAATCCGTAACTGCCTGAGTTTTACAACGGGCATCAGAGCTGATCCTCCAGGAGCGTTGAAACTGTTACAAAAGTCTAAATATCCTGATCTTGAAACGGAAGTGGATGCTTTCGCTTCGAAAAGAGAAATCGAAACCAATCCGGGTACAGAAATGTATTTCAGTCAGATTGGCCCGGACATCGCCGCACGGGTACTCGAAGTGATCACTAAAAAAACCTTCGACCGGGTGGTGCAGGATAAAATTCTGCGGCCATGTAAAATGCGCGCCACGAGTTTTACCAACGATAACGGCGTCACAAGTAATGCTGCTGACGGAGCAATCACCACGGCTAATGATTATATTAATTTCCTGGCGATGATCCTGAACAAAGGAACTTTCGATGGCAAGAAAGTGCTTAGTGAAAAATCTGTTGAGGAACTCGAAACCATACAGTTTCCAAGGCTTCCCGTGAAATATATGCCCAAAGAGGCAGCTGGTTTAAAAACAGGGCTGGGATGCTGGCTTGGCGACGGCGGGCTGGTCACCAGCATATACGTGACCGGGTTCTGGCCATATGTGGATCGCAGTCTCAACTATGCAGCACTTTTGATTCCTAAAAAAACTGACGAGCCGAAAAAAGAACTATATGTGCAGTTTAAAGAAAAAATGGATGCAGCTTTCGGGAGATAATTGTTAAATGTATTGATTGATAATATTCTCCATCCATTCCTGTTTTCCACTAATCTGCCTGGGTTCACCATTTGTCATTCCCAAATTTCTGAGGTCTTCCAGTGTCATTTTCCCGTCTTCAAATTCCTTTCCTTTGCCTGTATCAAAAGATGCATACCGCTCCCGCCTGAATTTTTTATAGGGAGATTGCGAAAGGATCTGATCAGCAATGATCAGGCTCCGGGCAAAAGCATCCATACCACCAATATGCGCCAGGTAGAGGTCTTCAGGATCTGTTGAATTCCTTCTGGTCTTAGCATCAAAATTTACTCCGCCCCTGGCAAATCCGCCAGCTTCCAGGATGATCAGCATCGATTCCGTGAGTTCATTAATCTGCATCGGAAACTGATCGGTATCCCAGCCATTTTGCGGGTCCCCACGGTTGGCATCAATGCTGCCAAGCATACCTGCATCTGCAGCCACCTGCAGCTCATGTTGAAAAGTATGTCCTGCTAGGGTCGCATGATTCACCTCAATATTTATTTTAAAATCTTCGTCAAGGCCAAAAGCCCTTAAAAATCCAATCACTGTCGCACAATCATAATCATACTGATGTTTGGTCGGCTCGCAGGGTTTGGGTTCAATTAGAAATACTCCTTTGAATCCCTGTTTTCGCGCATAATCCCTGGCCATGCACAGAAACCGGCCCAGGTGTTCCACTTCCCGTTTCATATTCGTATTCAGCAGCGACATATACCCTTCTCTCCCACCCCAGAATACATAGTTTTCTCCTCCTAACGTTATCGTCGCGTCGATAGCATTTTTTATCTGGATTCCCGCGTAGGCTACGGTAGCAAAATCCGGATTGGTAGCTGCTCCATTCATGTACCGCGGATTGGAAAATACATTGGCAGTTCCCCATAGCAACTTTACTCCGCTGTCTGCCTGCTTTTGCCCGGCATAGTCTACCAGGGTCTGCAATCGTTTTTCATATTCAGAAGCAGAACTCCCCTCATCCACGAGATCAATATCGTGAAAGCAGTAAAAGGGCACACCCAGTTTTGTGATAAATTCGAATGCTGCGTCCATCTTGTCCTTTGCTGCCATTACAGCATCCGTTGACGCGTTCCAGGGAAATTGTTTGGTGCCCGGACCGAACGGATCTCCACCTGTATTACAGAAGCTGTGCCAGTAGGCGACTGCGAAACGGGTATGATCTTTTAGTTTTTTGCCCGCGACGATCTTGTTTTCATCGTACCATTTAAAAGCAAGCGGGTTGTCTGATTCACGTCCCTCAAATTGAATTTTCCCAATCCCCGGGAAAAATTCTCTTTTACCGGTAACAATATGCATAGGAAGTTTAGTTTTTGTATATCAGATATCGCCTTAATACTATACGGAGGTCACCCGCAATAAGGCTGCTTTTTAGTATAATCAAAGAAGGAATCCCATGTCAATACTTAATATCAATAAATTCTTCAAGACCCTGTTTCCATTGAGCATATATCTCACGGATATGGTCAGTTTTTTTTGTGTCCGGGACGACCTGGCGGATCAGTTCCATTCCCCGGAAACAATCGCTGATCTGCGGATAATACCCGGCACCGAATCCCGCTCCGCGCGCCGCACCTACAGCCCCGTCAGTATTATATAATTCAACCGGAGTACCGCTGCAATTCGCAAAAGTTTCTGAAAATACATTGCTTAAAAACATGTTTGCATAACCGGCGCGAATCCTTTTCAAGTCAAGACCCATTTGCTGCATGATTTCCGCCCCGTAGATGAGCGCAAATACGATTCCTTCCTGCGCAGCCCGGGCAACGTGATATTTATTGTGCCGGTTAAAATCAAGACCCCTGATCCGTCCGCCAGGATTTTTGTTTTCCAATATGCGCTCAGCGCCATTTCCAAATGGATAACAAAACAAGCCCTCCGATCCTGTGGGAATGGTCGCGGCTCCCGTGTTCAATATTTCATAAGATTCATTGGGAAAGAATTCGCGTCTCAGCCAGCTGTTCAGAATCCCTGTACCGTTGAGACACATAAGCACTCCGTACCGGGGATTATTTTCCTGGTGATTAACATGAATAAAAGGATTCACGCGGGATCGCTGATCAAATGCAGGCCGGTCGCCAATTCCATACAGTACCCCGGAGGTACCCGCCGTAGCAGCGATTTCACCGGGTTCCATTACCTGGAGAGAAAAAGCGTTGTTAGGCTGATCCCCGGCCCGGTAACAAACCGGCACACCGGTCGCCAATCCCAGAATTTCAGCTGCAGCAGAATGAAGTTTTCCCTGTTCGCCGAAACTGGGTACACAAGGAGCAAGAAGACTTTTGTCAATTCTGTAGAAGTCCAGCAGTGATTGAGCAATACCCTGTATTTTATAATCCCAGAATATGCCTTCCGACAAACCTGAGACGGTTGTTACCGCCTCTCCTGTCATTTTCAGCGCAATATAGTCGCCAGGTAAAAGAATGCGCATTATTTTCGAATAGATGGCTGGCTCATTTTCCTTAACCCATTTTAATTTGGAAGCTGTAAAGTTTCCCGGAGAATTCAGGAAATGCTCAAGGCAGAAATCCTGTCCCATTCGATCAAACGCTTCTGCTCCATATCCAACTCCGCGGCTGTCGCACCAGATAATTGCAGGGCGCAGTGGCTGGTTGTTTTTATCCAGACACACCAGACCGTGCATCTGGTAAGAGATGCCTATAGCACCAATGTCATTTTTCTGAAAGGGGTATTTGTTGCGCAGCAGGCGGGTTGCCTGCACAAGTTCCTGCCACCAGTACTCGGGATCCTGCTCGGCAAAGCCGGGCTGCGGTGCATGTATCTTCATTTCTGAAGCGGGAGAAAAAGCTGAAGCAAGCGGTTTGCCGCTGCTGGCATCCAGTAAAGCGGCTTTTATGGAAGAAGAACCCAGATCGAACCCCAAAAAATATTTCACCGGCAAAAAAATGAGGATTGCAAGATAACAGATAAATATTATTCCTTCAGGCAGTTTATCGGGGCAGGTAATCAGCTAATTTTGGTCTCAAAGATTCAGGTCTCATGGAATCCAAACACGAACCCCTCGCACCGGCCAGCGTTTTTCGCAGGCGGATCCTGAAAAGTATCCTGCTCGGTACGGGTATTCTGTTTTTTTGTTTATTGCTGGGTATTTTTGGATACCATTATACGGCCGGCATATCCTGGTTGGATTCTCTGCATAATGCCTCCATGATCCTGAGTGGAATGGGTCCGGTCGTGAATATAGACACTGTCTCTGGAAAATTATTCTCTTCTTTTTATGCCTTATTCAGCGGTGTTATTTTTATAACCAATATCGGTGTGATACTGGCTCCCGCTATACACCGATTCTTCCACCGTTTACACGTTCCCCCGGCTAATGACAATGATTGAACAATTAGCTATTTTGCTTTCTTAAATACGATCTGTTCATTTTCCTTCTTAACGACAAAAGCAAAAAAATCTCTAAGCGTTCCATATTCATCAGTCGGGAAAAACGTTTTATTGAGCTTTAACCTCACACGCATTTGGACATTGCCTTCACCTTTCTGGATTAGGTATTCAAACATGCCCTCATCATTATTATAAGCGACCCGGGCAGACTTGGGCATTTCATCCACCTGATAACCGGCGGGTATCTCCATGTTCAGTATATAGGTCTCATCGATCAGATAGGGCATTTCAACCGGGTAGTGTCGATTCATGGATTTAAACGGGTTGTTTTTATACCCTTCATTTAACAGCGGATTAAAATACAAGATATCATCACCTGCCGACTGCTTAACCATGAAATCATACCGAATGCCCAGAGGGTAACTAAAATGCAACAGCGAATCAAGCTGAATACTATCTATGCTCAAATTCGCTTCGTTGGCTGAAATGATTTTTTTTGAATATTCTTTTAAGGAAGTGGTCCCGATTTCCTCACGGATCTCCTGCGATTCAACTTTACCACTTACTTTTTTAAATGCCCCGGACCATTTCGAATGATCATCATTGATAATAATAACAGTAGTAATGTTGTTTTCCTTGTTTGAATCCGCCGAGAAATACACCGGGTAGGGTTTTTCTGCATTAATAATATGTCCCCAGCCATTGTAACAACTCACGGGAAGCTGCCCAAATCCAATATGATGCTCGCTTGCATCGAGTTTAATCAGTTTATCGTTCAAATAAACGGCACAAATCACATAATTATATTCTGCCAGCAATGGATAACTTGGATCGGCCAAACCATTATCTCTTGTACTCAAAATCAACGGATCCGCTTTAATCCCTGCTTTTCTCAGCATAGCGGTGAGCAAAAGATTTATTTCAGCGACATTTCCCTGTTTTTTCTTGAATACGTCCTTTAACGAGTTGTGGGTAAATAATCCCTGAGTTCCGTAACCTTCTTCACTCACGGTATTGAAATGGTCGCGCAAATAGTCATAAATTTTGAACACCTTCTCTTCGTCAGATTCGGAGTGCTGAAGAATTCCCTGTAGTTCATCAGTCATCCAGCCGTTTTCACGATTTAGAGCAATTCCAAAATCTTCATATTCCAGCAGATCCTTACTGAGTAAATTCCAGGTAGAGGATTGCTCATGCCGCTCCGATTCCTTAGACCATTGAATGTAACTCAGTTGAAACTTAATCCTGGAATAATAGTTGTCGATCGTTGTCGTATAAGGTTCTTCATGCAGGGACGGAATATTCTTCTTTACCCACCTGCGGTATACAGACGCTCCGGTAACATTGTAATTATCATCACTGGATGTACCATTACTCTGTCTTATTGAATAGAACGGATAAACTTCCTTGGTCGTGTCGATATAAAAGTTCTGGTCTCCCTGCACCCGCCGCACATAATGCAACGGGGGTGGTATCGTTACCGCCAGTTCGCTCCACAACCTTGGATATTCGCCCTGAAACGACCAGGGTTCCATACGGTCAGGAAACGGCGACCTGATCGTATACTCCAAATCGAAAATCGCTCCTTCTTTAAGTGCAGGCATCGAGAACTTTTTTTCATCAACCTGACCATTATATTTTACGGTAAAAATAGATTTTTCGTCCAGCTTTGATTCATGAATGGCGCCATTCTCCAGATTAAAGGTTGAGGCTTTAAAAGAAATGATTTTTTCATACTTACCTTCTGAACTATGGTAAAGAGAAATCTCCCGGTCGCCAATTTTGAATCCGTTCTTATTATTAATTTTTACACGGAGAAAACGGGTGAAGATTAGATCAAAATAACCATTATTGTTCCCTTCAAATTTGATCGTACCCACATCGGCAATGATTAAGACATTTGCTCCGGAGTCAAATGGATCTGCAGATAATTTAAAATCAGCAGTCGAAATTTTCCCAAATTTGAATTCCTGTTTGTCCTGGCCAAATAACCCGGCCGTCAGAAAGAGGGCCAAAAAAATTAAAATCATTCCCTTTCTGTCGGTCATATTGGTAATGTTTAGAGATTCATATATTTTCCTATTCTGTTCTTCAATTTTTCCTGACCAACACAATGCTTGAGTGGTCAGCGTCATACAGGTTGTTATAGAATTTTTCAAAATCCGGATAGTCTTTTGCTGGAAACCTCCCGCTGGATTGCTCCCGCATTCTTGTGAAAATTATTTTACCCGGGCTTACGATTGTTACGCGTTTATATTTTCCGAATTTGCTCTTCAATTCCACATCACTGGATCTTGTTTCTACTTCATATCCTTCAGGAATTGAAATCTGAACACTGTCGATATGTTGATATTCGTCCCTGATTTCAATAGGCAGCCGCCTGTTTTTATCATCCATGAGTTTCTCAGAAGACCGGGTCAGAATATTGGGATTTACAAAAATCCTTCTCCCTGTGACCTGAGCATAGCTGTTAACTTTCAAATCCAAATTCTCATGAATTACCGGCAGTCTTTTAGAGTAATCTTCCTGATAATTAAATGAAACCACTTCATAGGTAGGCAGGCTAAACCTGGATTTCAGACTAGTTAACTGGTCTTCTCTTGATTCGTGATGAATGAATTTTTCCACTTCATCCTGACAAAGCGCCTTATATGAAGTTTGGGATACCAGATTCAGATTGCCTTCATTATCCAGAACTGCAGTTATGGTTCTGGTTTGTTTGTTATCGGCCAATAAATAAGCCGGAGTATGAACCAGGCTTCCACCGTTGTCATCAATCAGTAACCCATACCTGTTCGAGGTAAAATCACTTAAATAGCCGGGTGGCAAAAACTGATCCGTGCATTCAAGCCAAATAGTATCTTTATCCAGGGGAACACAACAGATAACATGATTGAAAGGATCATGCGTAAATTCGGTTACAAAATCAACATTATCCTCGCCGCCTTTTATCACCACAGCATGGCCTTTGATTCCGGCTTCTTTAAGAAGGGAGATCATAAAATTGGATAACGCTTTGCAATCCCCATACTTATTTTTGGCTACATACACAGCGTCATAAGTTTGCCAGCCGCCAATTCCCAGCTGAATACCTACATAATGAGAGTTTTGCTGAAGGTAATTATACAATACGGCTACTTTTGCCTGAGGACTGCTTAAGCCGTTAGTCAGTTCGTGAACTTTTTGTTTAGTCTCCTCGGGAAGTATATCCCTGCCTTTTTGAAGGCTGCCGTAAAACTGCGCATAATCATTCCAGGTACTCATATTGCCTTTATATCCGCCCATTTCCAGGTTACTCAGCCCGATCATCAGGTGAGGAACATACATCAGATAGTTCGAATACGGCTCCGGTTCTAGAGCAATCAGATTGTGCGTTTCCCAGGTATAATATTTTTTATTATTTAAAGTCCCAATTACGGGACTTAGGTCCGAATTCAACATCCTGTATCTTATTGTGTAGTCAGCAGGTACGGATATCCTGTATACACTTTCCTGTACAGAATGACTTAGATCGCCTTGCGGATACCAGTCCCTTATCTGATTAAGCTCAGTCAGATCATCCTCTTCTTCAAATTCTACGGTATAGGGATATGTATTCCCGTTTAAACTGGATACTTTAACTCTTTCGTCGTTAACAAATGAAGAGCCATCATATCCTGGATGATCCTCCATATCCTTTTTTTTGAAATGCCTGATCTCCTTGCCAGCCGCGTCATATAAATACCCATTTACATAATTTATAATTACTGATTTGTTATTATAGCGGGTTCTGTAGGTAGCGTAACCCTCTCCCTTTTCATTCAAAATGGTATACACATGCCGCTCGTGCTCAACTGCCTTGCCACTGGATATGATTTCATAAAATTTTGCCTCCAGCCGTACAACCATATCTGCGTTTTCCTTTAGAGAATCAGGTATTTCAGAAACGGGAAATTTTTGGCTGCTTGCGAAAAAAGATACAAAACTGGAGAATAGAACCAGCATGAGTCTTCGCGTGGAATACCTGGATAAAAAGGTAATTTTGTTCCGTACAGCTGGCAGATCAGGGTTGTGCACGGGTATGAAACCCATATTCGGTTGTTTAAGGTGTTAACGCTTTAAAAATATAATAAATTATCTGAATGTTCCGCATATCACAAAGATGAATACACTTGAAAAAAGTCAATTTATTAAATCACTGGCGGCAGATGCAGGTTTTGATTTTTGCGGAATTGCTGCAGCACGTCCCCTGGACGACGACGCACGAAAGCTCGAAAACTGGCTACAGCAGGGCAAACACGGGGATATGTTGTATATGGAGAAACATTTTGAACTAAGGGTAAACCCTTATAAGCTTTTACCGGGTGCAAAATCCGTCATCTGTTTTCTGATGAATTATTTTCCACTCGCAGATCAGGAAACTAATATTCCGAAAATTTCAAAATATGCATACGGGATGGATTACCATGAAGTGATCCGTCCAAAATTGCAGGAAATCCTGTTTCACATGAAAGTGAAATTCGGAGATTTTCATGGCCGTGGTTTTGTAGACAGCGCACCTGTGCTGGAAAGGTCCTGGGCTGTTCATAGTGGATTGGGATGGGTGGGGAAAAATGGTAATCTGATCCATAAAAAATCGGGCTCCTTTTTCTTCATCGCGACACTGATTGTGGATTTGGAACTGGAGTATGATGCACCGTTCGTTGCAGATTATTGCGGAAGCTGCACACGATGCATTGATGCATGCCCCACACAGGCCATCGGACCCGACAAAGAGGTGGATGGAAGCAAATGCATTTCCTATTTTACGATTGAATTAAAAGACCTGCTCATACCAGAAAGCATGAAAGGCAAATTTGATAACTGGTTGTTTGGCTGTGACACCTGCCAGGATGTTTGTCCCTGGAACCGGTTCTCAAAACCTGCAACTGAACCGGCCTTCACGCCAGTTGCAGAAATTATACATTTAAATGAAAAGGACTGGGAAGAACTTACCGAGGAAG